>JANNRY010000329.1:0-4358 GCA_031401935.1 Betaproteobacteria bacterium
GGCGCGCCTCTTCAGCCATACCCATTGTTTGTCATGGTGTATTTGAAAGGCGGCAACGATGCGTACAACACGTTCGTTCCACTCAATGATGCGCGTTACCGAAAATTTCGACCGAACATCGCCATCGCCCGCGATCAACTCATTCCGTTTTCCACCACCCACGGCTTTCATCCGGCGTTGCAGTCACTGCTGCCGCTTTGGGAAAACAAGGAAATAGCGTTAGTGCAGGGTATCGGTCAGCAAGAAATAACCAATCAGCACTACCGCGATCTTGAGACGCAGTTCACCGCAGCAGGGCCGGGCCAATACTATGATGATGGCTGGCTCACCCGTGCGCTACAGGCCAACGTTGGCAACCGCAAGCTGCGGGCATCGAACCTTGATGCGCTGGCTTTTGGCGACCTCGACATTCGCGAAGCCGATCCGATGGGCCCATTTCGGGGTAACAAGATTCGCGTGATCAACATGCAGCATCCGTCTGAGTGGCTGATTGGACAAAAGGTCGCCGGTACCCAGCATCTGACGAGCACACCTGCCCGCGGCCTCGTTGATCGCTACGCGCAAACGCAGCCAATTACATTGAAAACGTCTTTTCCAGCCAATGAATTTGGCGATGCATTAAAAGCAACAGCTCAGATTGCTGCAGCAGGAATGGCACCACCCGTCGTGCATATCACCCTGACCGCCACTGATGACGATCAGCACCACGCCTTCGACACGCACTGGGACCAACGCACCTATCACGGCCCGACGCTAACGCGACTCGCCGAAGGCCTCGCTGCATTTCGCAACGCAATGCGCGAAATCGGCCAGTGGGACAACACACTGTTGGCGACCTACGATGAATTCGGCCGCTGTCCGAAAGAGAACGACAAACAGGGTACCCATCATGGCTGGGGCTCCACGCATTTCGTTCTCGGCGGAAAAGTAAAAGGTGGCCTGCTCGGCCAACCCATGCCCGTCGTCGATGTGTTCGCCATCGACGGCCCGCCTCCCGTCATCGACTATCGCGAGCTGTACACAACCATCATCGAACAGTGGTGGGGTGGTAATGCAAAAGGCATATTTGATCGCAGCTTCAAAACGCTCGATATCCTGCGCGCGTAGCTGATCGCCGGTTCGAAAGATCTCCCGTTGTTAGCACAGCCAGTGAAGGCGGTATTGTTTGATCTCGACGGCACTTTTGCCGATACCGCACCCGATATGGCGCATGCCTTGAATGTCATCCGTGATCGTCATGGCCTGGCCGCACTGCCACTTGCCGCAGTCCGGCCTTACGTTTCGCACGGCGCGCGCGGCATGCTAGACGTCGGCTTCGGAATCAGTCCGCAGCACGAAACATTTATCGCGTTGCGCGATGCGTTTTACGATCAGTACCAACGTTACCTCTGCGTTGAGACCACTCTTTTTGATGGTATCGATGTGCTTGTCGACACGCTGGAAAAACACAATATCGCATGGGGAATCGTCACCAACAAGGCTGCACGTTTTGCAATACCGATCATCGACGCGCTCGGTGTAAGTAAACGCGCTGGCTGTATCGTCTGTGGCGATACCACGGCGCATACCAAACCGCACCCGGCTCCACTGCTTCACGCCGCAAAATTGATCGGCATTGCACCCGGCGATACAATTTATGTTGGTGACGATGCGCGTGACATTCAGGCTGCACACGCTGCAGGCATGCGAGGCGCCGTGGCCGCATACGGCTATATTGGGGTTGATGTCGATCCCAGCAGTTGGGGTGCTGAATACTCAATTGCTGCGCCGTCAGAATTCTGGCCATTGCTTTGCGACTAAGATATTGCGCAAACCAATATAAATTGGCGACATATCGTTACAAACGGCAATGCCAATGCCAGTATCCTGCGCATATCGTAAAATTTTCACCCTAAACCCAGTAAAACCGTGCGAACCGAACGCCAAAATTCCAGTGCGCCCTCTGACGGCGCGATCAAAGACTCGTTGAATATCGGCGGGCAGCCGTTTCGTGTCCTGATTATCGAGGACGACGTTGAACTCGCGCGTCTGACCGCTGAATATCTTCAAAACCGTGGTCTGCGCGTCGATGTGGAGCATCGTGGTGACCGCGCTTTGGCGCGCATTGAAAATGAACAACCACAGGTAATCGTGCTCGATGTCATGTTGCCCGGTATGGATGGCTTCGAAATTTGTCGCCGGTTGCGTTCGCGTGGTTCGGATGTCCCCATCATCATGCTCACTGCCCGCGATGAAGATATTGATCAGGTGCTGGGCCTGGAAATTGGCGCGGACGATTACCTTGCCAAGCCCGTGCAACCGCGTGTTTTGCTGGCGCATATCAAAGCCATCCTGCGGCGGGCGACCACAAACGCACAGCCTGACAGCGACACTTCATCATTGCAGTTCGGCCGATTGCGCATCAGCAAAGTATCGCGCGATGTGAAAATCGGTAGCGACGCCATCGACCTCACCACCGCCGAATTTGACCTCCTCTGGCTGCTCGCCAGCAACGCCGGTCGCGTGTTGCCGCGAAATGAGATCCTCAAAGCGTTACGCGGGCTCGATTACGACGGCGTGGACCGATCCATCGATTCGCGCATCTCGCGGCTGCGTCGCAAACTTGGCGATGGTGCCACCGCCTCGGCGCATGTCAAAACAGTGCGCCCGCATGGCTACCTGTTCAGCCCGGCGGATTGGTAAATAGCAAACGCCATGGGCAAGCTATTTATCAAGCTGTGGGTGTTTATCCTGCTCACGTCGCTAACGTCTTTCCTGGTTCAGCAACAGATATTTGAGTGGACATCCAAAGAAGCGGAAACCAGTTACCGCAACGAACGCATTCGTCGCACCTTCATGTTTGTAGAAGAGGCGTTGCGCCCTTATCCGCAAGCGGAGTGGCCGACGCGCTTCGATGCCTTAGCCCAGCGCATGGGTTCTCCGGCGCGCCTGATCACCATCGATAACCTGTTGACCACCGGCGAAGTCGATGCCGGAACGGTTGAAAAACTTCGTTCCCACGAATTCCACCTCCAGCCGCTAGCCAAAGATGTCGGTGTCAATATGTATCGCACCGTGCTGGAATCGCAGTACGTCGCGGCACTACAAGTCGCAGCGCCGCCACGGCCCAAAGTATTTGGCGTTTTCTCGCCGTTGGCGATGACCTGGATTATCGAGTCATCACTGTATGCACTGGCGATTCTGCTCTGGCTGCGATTGTTCTGGCGCGATTTACGCAAACTCGCAGGCGCGGCCGAGCGCATCGGCGAAGGCGTGTTTCAGGGCAATCTGGAAATGCGCAATGGCTCTGCACTCAAACCACTGGCCGATTCGTTCAACCGCATGACCGCCCGCATCGGTTCACTCATGCGCTCGCACAAGGACCTCACCAACGCCGTCTCACACGAATTGAAAACACCGCTGTCGCGGCTGCGGTTCGCCCTCACCTTGATCCCTGATGCCGCGAGCTCGACCGAACGCGACAGACTGCTAAAGAAAATGCACTACGACATAGACGAACTCGATGCGCTGGTGCAGGAAATGCTGTTGTACTCAAAGCTTGATCGCGACACACCCGAAATTGCAATGCAGCCGGTGCCCGTAGAAAGCTGGCTGCCGAATGCGGTCGATGATGAAATTGAAGCCGCCGAAGCGCGCGACTTGCATATCCCGGTAGCGGTGGCGATGAATGTACTCGATGCCCCATGTGAGCCGCGCTACATGGCGCGTGCCGTGCGTAACCTGGTGCGCAACGCGCTGCGATTCGCGAAGAAGCGCGTGGAGGTTTCGGTCGCGCATGAACACAATCAATTCGTGATTCACGTCGACGATGACGGCCCCGGCATTCCTGAGGCTGATCACGCGCGCCTGTTCGTGCCATTCGCCCGAACCGACGAAAGCCGCAGCCGTCTCGATAACGACGGAGGCGGCACAGGGCTGGGATTAGCCATCGTGCAGCGCATCGCCGAATGGCACGGCGGGCGCGCCAGCATCGCCACTTCACCGTTGGGCGGCACGCGCATCAGCATCGTCTGGACTGGTATCGCCCAGCTAAAGTTGGCGCAACCGTCCGCAGCTATTGCCGTCATCTGAAACGCGCCGGGCTTGGAAACGACGGGCTAGCCCCCACATTGAGAGTAGAATCAACACATCGAATTCGGGGCCGACCTGGTTTCGACGTGGGCTACAAAGCAGAACCGTGCATACCGAGGGGTGGTCACCTCGTAAATACAACCGCAAACCAATAGTCGCAAACGACGAAAACTACGCTCTAGCTGCTTAAACCCAGCTGGACTCTGCACCGGTGGGCCTCAACGCCGGGTGTAGCAATACACAGCAGAGTCATTAACGAGGATCGCCTCATGTCGGGTCACTTGGCA
>JANNRY010000330.1:0-4577 GCA_031401935.1 Betaproteobacteria bacterium
GGCAAGACGGCGGCGGAAATGAAACTGGCGCTCGAGGTAAGCATCAAGTGCTTCAACGTAGAGAGCGAGCCGGAACTCGAGCGACTCAATACCGTTGCCGCCCAAATGGGCACGCGGGCCCGCATCAGTCTGCGCGTTAACCCGGATGTGGACGCGAAGACACACCCCTATATTTCCACCGGCCTCAAGAACAACAAGTTTGGCATTGGCTTTGATCGGGCGATCGATGTATACCGCCGTGCGACGACGTTATCCAATTTGGATATCGTCGGCGTCGACTGCCACATCGGCTCCCAACTTACCGACGATGCGCCACTGCAGGAAGCGATGGGACGTATCGTCGCGCTCGCGGATACGCTTGCGGCCGAGGGCGTGGCAGTGCGTCACATTTGCCCGGGTGGTGGCATCGGCATCACCTACAAAGACGAGCTCACCATCGATTTGGATGGATACGCGCGTGCGCTGCAGGCGAGTTTGGGCGACCGCGACGTCGAGTTGCTGCTTGAGCCTGGTCGCGTGTTGGTCGGCAATGCCGGTGTACTTATTACACGCGTCGAGTATGTAAAGATTACCGAGAGCAAGAATTTCCTGGTGATCGATGCGGCGATGAACGATCTTATTCGTCCATCGCTGTATCAGGCACACCACGAAGTCGTGATGGCCGGAGCGGCATCTGCGGAAAAAGTGGAGCGAATTTATGATGTGGTCGGCCCGGTATGCGAGAGCGCTGATGTGCTTGCCTACGCGCGGACACTCAGCGCGGGCGAAGGCGATACAGTCGCCATTCTCTCTGCGGGCGCATACGGCTTCGTGATGGCATCAAACTACAATTCACGTCCTCGTGCCGCAGAGGTAATGGTCGATGGCAATGCCGCCAGATTGATCGGCGCGCGCGAGACTTTTGACGACCTGGTGAGACGCGAACGCTTGCAAACCAGTTGAGCCGAAATTGAATGGTGTCGAAACGATACTGATTTGCAAATGGTGTGTGCAAATAACTGCTCTTGACACACGTTAAAACTGGTGTTGTAAAAATCTTCTGTAATAGAATCGGCTTCACCAAGTACTCGTGTTGTTGTTGGTGCACTCGTTGTATTTTTCGTGGTGTGCCGAAGACGATGCGGGTTGAGTGAGGTTGCTCTGCTACTGATACCCAGTCTGCGCAGTTGTCCTGGCTCAATCGTTCGACAGAATGAATTCTTGGTAGCGGAGCAAATCATCGCGACGCTATATACAAGCAATTCGGTCCAACCATCGAAAGGAGTTTGATCATGGCAACAGCCAAAAAACCGGCAGCTAAAAAGCCGGCAGCCAAGAAACCAGCAGCTAAGAAACCCGCTGCTAAAAAACCAGCTGCAAAGAAGCCCGCAGCTAAAAAACCAGCGGCCAAGAAACCGGCCGCTAAAAAGAAGCCAGCAGCCAAAAAACCGGCCGCTAAAAAGAAGCCAGCAGCAAAGAAGAAGCCCGCTGCTAAAAAGAAGGTAGCCGCCAAGAAAAAACCGGCTGCCAAGAAAAAAGCTGCCCCTAAAAAGAAACCGGCTAAAAAAGCCGCCCCCAAGAAGAAAGCCGCTGCGAAACCCATGGCTGTAAAGCCAGCGCCGATGGTCACTCCTGTGATCACGCCGCTTATCAAGCCAATGGGTTAAACGTTACACGCAAGGCAATTGTTGGATTCCGATCCGCGCGGGGTGAGCGAAAGCTTAACTCCGCCGGATCGGATTATTAAGATGAATATCCCTATCTCCGCTTCCCGCCGCTCCAATTCGCGTCCGCGTGATCCGAGTAAGTCTCGCCGGGATCGACCCTACCGATAGCTCTCACGCTGTTGCGCGCTATTGCAATATCACATCGCGCATATTGGCTTACTGATCTGGACGCTTGGGTTTAAGTTGCGCGCGAATCGATAACAGCGCGGCGAGCGTCATCACATATAAAATTGGCACGAGGATAATTAAATCCATCCTTAAGCTATCAGCAGACAGATTTCTTGCGGCGATTGCCGACACTTGCAGTTCGTAAAGGTTGAAAATCAACCAAAGCAATCCGCCGAGGACTGGCGCCTCGCGAAAGAATGTGCGCTCAAACGGTGTTTTGCTTCGATGCGACAGCCAGGCTTGCGTGCCGACGAATACGCCACCAACCACGAACCCCGCGTACGGCAAGACCGCCAAAAGTTTGGCCGGCCCGAAAAAAATCCAGCTAACAAGTTCCATGCGCGACACTCATGGAAGTTGCGCTCTGGGCATGCGCTCAAGAATAATCTGTGTCTTTTTCAGCAGCCATGGCGCGTTTCGATTCCGGTCATAAAAACGTGGTCGCGGCACCATGGCCGCCATTTTCGCAGCTTGCTGCTGCGAAAGCTGTGCAGCGGAAACGCCAAAATAGTGTCGCGCGGCCGCTTCTGCGCCAAACACACCATCGCCCCATTCGATAACGTTTAGATAGATTTCCAGAATGCGCTCCTTGTCGAGCACCTGCTCCATCATCACCGTGATGAGCGCCTCCTCGCCTTTTCGCAACATCGACCGCTCCCCGGACAAAAACATGTTCTTGGCGAGTTGCTGCGAAATGGTGGACCCGCCAGCGACCACCTTGCCTTTTTTCTGGTTTTTCTCCATCGCTTTTTGTATGCCGTCCCAATCAAAACCCTCGTGATCCACAAACCGGTCGTCTTCTGCCACGAGGATGGCGCGTTTCAGATGGCTCGAAATTTTTTCGTAAGGCACCCAGATTTGCTGGAGTTTGGCGTTCGGGTTTCTTTCCCGCATCAGTGTCAGCCGCGCATCCATGAACGCAGTCGATGCCGGATTGTGATCGTCCCACCACCACAGCTTTAGCAGCACGTATGCCTGATAAGCAATAAAGAAGGCAAGTAGAAGTCCGATTAAAGCGGCCAAGTATCGGAACGCCTGACGTATCACGGTGAAATTTTCTTGAATTGATCAATAACGGTCCGGGTGGATGGGCGCACGCCGCGCCATATAAAAAATGCTTCAGCGGCTTGCTCAACCAACATGCCCAATCCATCCGCGGTTCGTGCGCCAGTACTGGCAGCCAGCGCGAGAAACGGCGTCAACCCTTTGCCATACATCATGTCGTATGCAAGCGCATTCTTGCCAAAGCAACCAACCGGCACCAGTGGCAGGTTGGCTGTGAGGCTGGCTGACGTTGCGTTGATCAACACGTCAAAGGTCCTCGATGGGAGTGCAGCGAACCCGATTGCGGAAATAGAAGTGCCGTCGCCGATCTCATCAACAATCGCCTGCGCTTTGGACGAGGTGCGATTAGTGATCGCGAGTGTTTCGGGTTTGCAATCCAGCAGCGCACCCGCGACACCGCGCGACGCGCCGCCCGCGCCAATCAGCAGGATTCTCGCTCCATGCAAAGACTGGCCAAGATTGCTGATGATGTCGCGGCATAGCCCGACCCCGTCGGTATTATCGCCAACAGTCTTGTCGCCGACAAAACTGAGCGTATTGACGGAGCCGCCCCGTATAGCGCGATCGGTGCGCTCGCCTGCGTACGCAAACGCTTCCCGCTTAAATGGGAGCGTGACGTTCGCACCACGTGCGCCGCTGTTACGAAACCTCTCAACGGTCTCTACAAACCCGGTCAGGTCCGCGAGCAATCGTTCATATTGGATGTCGGCGCCGCACTCGCGCGCGAACGCGGCGTGAATTTCGGGCGATTTTGAATGCGCAACAGGATGTCCAATAACGGCGTAACGATCGGTCATTTTTGTTTGTCGTGAAATAGCAAAAGAAATGTAGGCCGCGTGGCAAGAATCAAACCGACAGAGTTATGTATGATGATAATAATCCCAATCGTTGTATTGCTATATTTTGGTGCGCCGACCTTTTTGACGCCCCAAAATGGGGCATCAAGATTGCAATGGCACGGCTGTTCTTTTATTAATCAATCGCTTAGGGCGTACTTTCCAATGGCATGCTTTCTGCTATTTTCCAGTCTCGCAGTACGGAGCGCGCTCGTCTCATTACTGGCACCGGTTCGTTAATCGTTAATGGTTTAACAGAGTCTAGAATTGTTTCAATCCGCACATTAATCAGGAGAACAACATGGCAGTCGCAGATGTACTAAAAATGGTCAAAGAAAACGAAATCAAGTTTGTTGATTTCCGTTTTACCGATACCAAGGGCAAAGAGCAACATGTATCCGTGCCAGTCAAGGCATTCGGCGAAGAGAAATTCACCGAAGGACATGCGTTTGATGGATCCTCGATTGCCGGCTGGAAAGGCATCGAAGCATCTGACATGATTCTGATGCCTGATCCGGACTCTGCTTTTATCGATCCCTTTTACGACGAACCTACGTTGGTGCTTTCCTGCGATGTGATTGAGCCCTCGACCGGGAAGGGTTATGACCGAGATCCGCGATCCCTTGGCCGACGCGCAGAAGCGTATTTGAAAGCGACTGGCATCGGCGATGTCGCCTACTTCGGTCCTGAACCAGAATTCTTCATTTTCGATGCGGTGGAGTGGTCCGACAATATGTCGGGTAGCTCGTGCAAGATTTATTCGGAAGAAGCAGCCTGGTCCACCGATGGAAAATTCGAAGGC
>JANNRY010000331.1:0-1644 GCA_031401935.1 Betaproteobacteria bacterium
CTTCGATCTGCTCCGCATCAACCATATCGGGCAAGTGATCGTTGATTTCCGCGTACGTAAGAAATCCACGCTCTTTGCCGAGCGTGATCAGCGTCTTCAGCCGGGTGCGCTGCACCTCGACATCAACCACCTTGGCTTCGGCTTTGAGTGCCTTGAAATTGGGGATGGAAAATTCTTCGGTGTCGCGTGCGCTTTTGGGTTTGCGTGCCATATCAGTGAGTCCGTTGCCGCGGCCGACAAGCGCCACGGGAGTCAATAAGGAGTACAGCGAGAGTAATGCGGGGGGAACCTTCAATTATACCAAAAGGCGTCTGTTTTTGGCAGTTTTTACGCGGCGCTCGCGCCGTAACGCCCAATGCGAGTTAATTTGGGGCAACGAACGCAATTGACAGGGGACGCTTGAATTTATTATAATTTCGAGTTCGACCAAGTACCCCCCGTTTGCTTGGCGATAAGGATTGTTGCCGCGCTGTCCCCGTGAGGGTGTCCACACAGCGTGGGTTTCAACAAATCATTTACAAGCATCCGGTTCGTCGTCAAGTTGCATAAACGCGAACGCGACGACAATATTAAAGTGAGTACTGCAATGAAAACATTTTCTGCCAAGCCACATGAAGTCGTTCACGACTGGCTCCATGTCGACGCGACCGACAAAGTATTGGGCCGCCTCGCCTCCGCTGTTGCTTTGCGATTGCGCGGCAAGCACAAGCCTGAATACACCCCACACGTTGATACTGGCGATTTTATTATCGTCACAAACGTTGAAAAATTGCGTGTCACCGGTAACAAAGGTGAACAGAAGACCTATTTCCGCCACACTGGGTATCCGGGCGGCATTTACGAAACCAACTTCAACAAGTTGCAGCAAAAGCATCCTGAGCGCGTCCTCGAAAAAGCGGTCAAAGGGATGCTGCCAAAGGGCCCATTGGGCTATGCAATGATCAAGAAGCTGAAAGTGTATGCAGGCAGCACGCATCCGCACAGCGCCCAGCAACCCAAAGAACTCACGCTCCAAGCTTAAGGAATAGCGATTATGGTCGGTAAATATCATTACGGAACGGGCCGTCGCAAGAGCGCGGTGGCACGTGTATTCATGAAGCCCGGCAAGGGCGACATCGTCGTTAACGACAAACCGCTGGATTTGTATTTTTCCCGTGAAACGGGCCGCATGGTGGTTCGGCAGCCTTTGGAGTTGGTTGGTAGCATTGACAAGTTCGACATCATGGTGACGGTACTCGGCGGCGGCGAATCTGGCCAAGCCGGCGCGGTGCGTCACGGCATTACCCGTGCATTGATCGATTACGACGCAAACCTTAAGCCACAACTGTCCAAAGCCGGACTGGTCACGCGCGATGCGCGGGAAGTGGAACGCAAGAAAGTTGGTTTCCACAAAGCGCGTCGTCGGAAACAGTTCTCGAAACGCTAAGCGAAACGTGCCTTTTGACAGGAAAAAGCCGCCTTCGCGGCTTTTTCCTTATTCAGTGGTGCACTTTCTAGTGGTTTCACGGATATCAAAGGGACGAGCCCTCAAATGCTGAGCGAAATGAAACTGCGCGGCGCGTGGCGAAAAATTCGCGCCAAGATTGGAATTCGCTCCAAAAAGGTCGCCATCAAGAGCCACATGCCCTGGTACGTGAAATTTGG
>JANNRY010000332.1:0-2871 GCA_031401935.1 Betaproteobacteria bacterium
GCAATTTCTGGCCTCGCGCGGCTATGCCGTACTGGAGCCCGAGCCGCGTGGCTCAACCGGCTTCGGTAGAAAGCATTATGCGTCCAGCTTCAAGCAGTGGGGCTTGAAGATGCAGGACGACATCACCGATGGCGCGCTGTATCTGGTCAAAGAAGGTATTGCCGACAAAAATCGGATGTGTCTGTACGGCGCCAGCTACGGCGGCTATGCGTCACTACAAGGTCTGGTGTAGGATCCGGAACTATGGCGCTGCGGCGTTGCTTTCGTTGCTGTGACCGACATTGAATTGAAGCAAACTGTCACATGGTCGGATGTTGCTCGAGGCTCAGATTATTATCAGACTGACTTCCTGCGCTGGGTAGGCGACAAAGACCTCGACCGTGAACAATTCCAGAAAACATCCCCCGCAAAAAACGCTGACAAAATCAAAGCGCCGGTGCTGTTGGCGATGGGGCAGGACGACCAGCGTGTGCCGCTCATTCACGGCTCCACCATGAAAGCCGCGATGGATAAGGCTGGCAAGCCGATGGAGTATGTGGTCTATCCCGGCGAAGCACACGGCTTCAACAAGGACGAGAACGTCATCGATTTTTATACGCGGGTGGAACGGTTTTTGGCAACACATCTGAAGCCCTAGTATGACGACGCACAAACGTCAACATCACACAGGCAGAAGAGGTGCGGTGTTCAGGCTGTTTTCGTGCCACAAGGCACGCCAACGCTAGGGTTTGTCTATTTTAACCGTCTCATTGCGTTATCAGTACGCGGGCAATTTACGATGATTCACCAAAGGAGCACTAAGTTGAAAAATCATTGGAGTGGAGTATTTCCGGCAGTCACCACGCAGTTTCACGCAGATTTTTCGCTGGACATCGACGCCACCGCGCGCGTCATCGACGGCCTCATCACAGACGGCGTGTCGGGCCTAGTTGTATGCGGCACCGTGGGCGAGAATTGCTCACTCAGCAAGTCGGAAAAAATCGCGGTGATGGAAACTGCGAAAGCGGTTGCCGGCGGCCGCGTGCCCGTCGTAAGCGGCATTGCTGAATTCACGTCGGCGTTTGCCATCGACATGGCCAAAGAAGCTGCACGCATCGGCTTGGACGGCGTGATGGTGATGCCGGCGCTGGTCTACTCATCCAAGCCATTTGAGACCGCAGCGCATTTTCGCGCTGTTGCCAAGGCGTCCGATCTGCCGGTGATGGTCTATAACAATCCGCCGATCTACAAAAACGATGTCACGCCTGACATCCTTGCCTCACTGGCCGATTGCGAAACCATCGTCTACTTCAAGGAGTCCTCCGGCGATACGCGACGCTTCACCGACCTTCACAATATGGTCGGAGACCGCTTCGTGCTGTTCGCAGGGCTGGACGATGTCGTGGTCGAGAGCATCATGGTCGGCGCGGTGGGCTGGGTCTCTGGCTTATCGAATGCCTTCCCGCGCGAAGGCGAAACATTATTCCGGCACGCACGCGCGGGCCGCTATGCCGAAGCGATGGACATCTATCGCTGGTTTATGCCGCTGCTACATCTGGACGCACGAGCCGATCTGGTTCAATGCATCAAGCTGTGCGAACACATCATGGGACGCGGCACTGCTCTCACCCGACCACCACGACTGGCCTTAAACGCAAAAGAAACGGCAGAAGTTGAAGCGGTGATGAAGCACGCGTTGGCGACGCGTCCAGCATTGCCTGATGTCGGACTCGGAAAGAAAACCTGACCGGCGTTAGAGGTTAAGCGTTAAGCCTTCTGCTGCAACCACGCAATCACATCCCCCGCCCGCATCGGTCGGCAAACGTGATAACCCTGCGCGTAATCGCAGCCAAACTTTCTGAGCGCGTCCAGTTCGTGGTCAGTTTCCACACCCTCAGCGACAACGCTCATGCCGAGGCGGTGGCCGAGTTCAATCGTTGAGTGGACGATGGCGGCATTTTGCGGGTCGTTGTTCATGCCGGATACAAAGGCGCGATCAATTTTTAGTTCATCCAGCGACAGGTCCTTGATATACGCCAACGAGGAATAGCCGGTGCCGTAATCGTCCATCGATAGTTTGAGGCCCAGCTTGTGAAGCTGCGCCAACGTTTCACGGGCACGCTCAGGGTCTTCCATCAATGCGCTTTCGGTAAGCTCGGCGCAAATCAGCTCGGGTGCCACCGCATACTCTTCCAGCTTCGCCATGACGTAGGGAACCAGTTCCTTGTCGAGTAAATCGCGTGCAGAAATATTGATGGAAATTTTCAACGGATGGCCGGCTGCCTGCCACGCACCGCATTGCGCAATGGCGGAATCGATCACCCAGCGGGTGATCATGCGGATATTGCCGGTTTGTTCTGCAAACGGAATAAAGTCTGCGGGCGAAACAGTGCCGCGTGTCGGGTGTTGCCAGCGGATCAAGGCTTCCATGCCAGTCACCGCATTTTTGGCGAAATTGAATTTCGGCTGGTAATAGAGCACTAGTTCGTTCTGATCAATGGCACGGCGTAATTCACCCAGCAAGCTCAGGTGATCCTGGCGATCCTCTTCGAGCCGCATGTCGTAGGTCGCAAATCCGCTCTTGGCACGTTTGGCGGCGTACATCGCAATATCTGCGCGACGCAACAGCACATTGGCGTCATCTCCGTGCTCGGGGTAATGAACAATACCAATGCTGGTGCCAACGTCGATTGGCTGTCCCTCGGCAAGGATGGGTGATTCCAGCGACTGGCGTATTTTGTGCGCGACCGTGCGGGTGCGTTCCGGGTTTCCGGATGGCAGCAGGATGGCAAATTCATCGCCGCCCAATCGCGCCACGGTGTCGGATTCGCGTAGCACTCCGCGCAAACGCATTGCCACCTCTTTCAGTACCAGGTCGCCAACCGGATGGCC
>JANNRY010000333.1:0-3599 GCA_031401935.1 Betaproteobacteria bacterium
CCGCTGATCGCGGATGAACTCACCAAAACACCCGGCATCGTTGGTGATGCTGTTTATGCGGCGGGAAAATATGCGGAGGGTGCCGCGATGTTTGAAGCGCTCGTCATGGACGATAACTACGAAGAGTTTTTGACGTTGCCCGCGTATCGGGCGATTGCTTAGTTCATTGCAGAGGGAACTTGGTCATTCAAGTTCCCAATCGCCAGCGCGGCTGCCCAATTGATTCACTGCGTCTTCGATCAACGTGCGCAATACTTCGTCGATCCCTTCGCGTTCGCTTGATTTGCTGGCGACATCCGGCGTAAATCCACCCGTCGATTTACCGCGCCGCGCCAGCAAGTTATCCACCAGTGACCCGACACCTGCCACCGCTTTTGAAGTCGCCTTCAGCGCCTTGCGGACATTCACTGCATCCAGCACTTCGCCAGTGCTGGCATCGAGCACGCGCACATCGATTCCAAGGCCATCGCTTGCACTGCCGCCGCTCAATTGCAGGCCGCCGATGGCAAGCCCGCTTTCGCTGGTTGATTTTCCGACAGTCACTTCCGAGATCGTTGCTTCAAATATCACGCCGGCACCCTTCACCTTCTTCGTTGCTGCGTCGCCCGTCGTCACACCCTGTGCGTTGAGCTCACGCTCACGCGCAACACCTTCGCCGATGCGCTGGCGCTCCAGCACCCGAAATTTGCGCGTCTTCACGAGTGCAGTGGTGAACATATCGGTCGCCGCGCGGGCTGGCACTTCTGCGACTGAAGAACGCATCTCGTAAATTGTTACCGAGATTCGCGCCGCTCTCTTGGCCGCATCCTTGGCGGCATCCTGCGCCAACGCACTCGTGCATACGCTCGTCGCGCCCGTAAATGCAACCACGAGTGCAATCGACGCCGCGCTGCAAGTTCGCGCCACTGCCGCAAAGGATGATGCAAAAAATTGTCGCATGAGGTTTCTCCGTAATGAAAGTTGGATTACTTGCAATCGCCCAAACGTGTAGCGGTGAGCCTGGTGCGCATGACGTTGTTGTTCATTTCATGCTGGATGACTTTCATGTCGAAGCTAAAGCTATCCTCACTGACCGTGCCCGTTCCGTCGAATGTCATCTTTGGATCGGTGCAGGTGTACTTCACGGTCATTTCTTTGCCTGTACGTTTCACGTCGGGCGGCGTGCAATTCTTCTGGCCTTGTTGGTTCACGTAGGCACTGTTGGAATCCACATCTTTCTGCGTCACGCATTGCTTGAACGAAACGGGAATGGTGATGCCGAATACTTCCGTTTTGGTCGTGTATTCGTATTGCCCAGGCTTCATGTTTTGGGCGGCGGCATTCAAGCTCACAGCCGATACGGCAATGGCCAGCAATACGGAAAGGCGATTAGTTGTTTTCATAAAGCTCCTGATATTCGATGGTGATCGTTTGTGTTGGGACGGTCGATAAACCCATCCTTCCCTTAATAAGACGCGGCGCGGAGCTGATTTGCGACATTTTCGTAATCAAATATGAAGATCGCCTATCCACGGGAACTTGCAGCACTTTTATGCCTGAAAGCCGCGCCAGTGCTAGAGCTACAGTTTTTGCCATGAAATCATTTCGCCTTCGAAAAATAGATCGATGGCAGGCAACCCGGATTGCAGCCCTTCACGTCGATCTTCCATTCGATTTTGAAATCCGCCGTCGGGTCTTCGACAGTGCGCGTAAAGACTTTTTCAAACGTGATGCTGTCCTTCGTGGTCTTCACGTCGAACTCGGGCTTTTCGCGCATACCGCGAGTGAAAATGAAGTGTGCGTTTTGCATCGGCGTATCCACCGTTTGGATGCTCGGGATCGGTAACGATGGCTCAAGGAACACGTACAAAATCTGCGCCTTGATGACGGCCGAAATATCCTTGGTCGCCTCTTCTATTTTCAGGGTAAGTTTGCCTTTGAAAAGCTCACCCTTGATGGGAATATAGAACGATTGCGGCAGTGCCAGCCGTGCGATGGTGCCCACGTCCTCGGCGTAGGGTATGCCGGGCGGTGCGACTATTTTGCGCAACATCACGCGACTGGCCAATTGCGGTTCCATCAGGATTGCGTTTTCGGCCGTTTCAATTTTCTCAATCACGCCCTCAATCTGCCCGGTCATCTCGATTGGTGCACCGTCCTTCATCGCCTTGTCTTTGGCGTAGCGCAATTGAATCTTGCCGCGCATGTCAAATTTATAGGTGTAGTACGCTTTGGTTTTATGCCTGAACTCGGAACGGAACTGCGCGTAGACCGGGCCTTCAAATTTCTCGCAGAATTCCTTGAATCTTTGCTTGATAAAGAATTGCGACACATCGCCCACCAGGCCGATAGCCGCGCCCATCATCGCAATCGGTCCGCCCGCCGCACCGGCAGCCAAAATACTTGTGCTGACCTTGAATGTTTCTTCAATGGCAAATTTGGCGCCATCTCCCGCCTTGGTCGGAATGGCGTCGATGATTTTGCCAGGCCCCTTGTCGATTAGAAAGTTGCGCAGAATTTGCCATGGCTTGCCGATTAGATTCATGCTCGTTGAGAGTGCGGAAAAGGCCTCCGTTGCCGCTTCCAGATTGTCGCAACTGGCATTTTTCTTGGCCCCTTCAGCGAGGCGCTTCTCGAAATATTCATTTTGCTTTTTGATCTCGGCATTGGCCGCATCGAGATCGACGAACAAGGGCTTTAGCGCGGGCAATAGTTCTGGGTGTCTATCGCCCAGCTCATAGACTTTACTGAGCGCGTTCTCATATTGCTTTTGCGCAGCGGGAATTTCCGCTAATTTCTTTTTTAGCTCCGCAGATTTTTGTTGGAATTCATCTTTCACAGGGGAAGGCGCCAGATTGGCAATTTGTGCATCGCCTGCGGCGTGGCCACTTTGCATCGTTTTGATCAGCGCGTTCGCGGTGACCGATGCCATCGCTGCCGAGCCACCCGGCGACGCGACAGTCAGTTCACCGGTAACGCTGCCTTTGCCGTCGGGTGCCGTCACCACAATCTTGTATTTCCCCTCGGTCGCAGGCGTGAAGTCGGCGCTGAATACACTCATCGCATCAACGGTCGCTTTCAGTACCTGCGGCGCGCCGCTGGCGGGTGAAATTTTGATGCTGACCTGATTGTTTTTACCCACCACCATCGACGTGCCGGAAATGGTGACCTTGCTTTTCACCAGCGCCACCGCTGGCTTCACCAATACCGTAACCGGCGCATCGACTGGTACGAACGCGTGTGAGGGCGTGGCGGCAAGCATCGCCACCATTGCAGATATGCCAGCCGCCAATAATTTAATCGCCTTCATTTGCTAATTTTCGTAGTGAGCAAACCGTCGGCGTAAACGAAGTCCTTCAACACCGTGTTGCGCGTGGTGTCGTTCTTTTCGTGTATCAACTGAAAGGCAGTGCGCATGCGGCCAGGATTGGGGTTCTCGGCGCTTTTGTCCGCGACCATCACGATCTTGGTGGTGATGCCATCCACGCTCGGAAAGTAATCCACCCGATAAATGGGCAAACCATTCAGGGCGCTGGTGCGCGGTTGATCCAGAAAGCAGCTGTAGCGGGGAAACGTCGAGAAGTCGGTCTGCGGCTTTGATGTCGCGAAGCAGCCGGGCG
>JANNRY010000334.1:0-2957 GCA_031401935.1 Betaproteobacteria bacterium
TGGCTATTTTCGCCGGGTTGATGATTGTCTCTTCGTTTGTGTCCACGCCATTCGATCTGATTCGTACCTTTGTCATCGAGCAAAAATTTGGCTTCAATAAAATAACCTTGAAGCTTTACCTCATCGATGCTGTTAAAGGCCTGGCGCTTGCAGCCGCAATCGGCGTACCGCTCTTGCTCGTAACTTTCTGGCTGATGGAAAAAATGGGCTCGCTGTGGTGGTTTTACGTTTGGCTGGTGTGGCTGGTGTTCAGCCTCGCCATGATCGTGATCTATCCAACTTACATCGCGCCGTTGTTCAATAAATTTTCACCGCTCGCCGATTTGTCGCTCAAGGAGCGAATCGAAGGTTTGCTGACACGCTGCGGATTTACCTCCAGCGGCTTGTTCGTAATGGATGGCTCCAAGCGATCCAGCCACGGCAACGCTTATTTCACGGGCCTCGGCAAAACCAAGCGCATCGTGTTTTTCGATACCCTTATTTCGCGTCTCTCGCCGTCGGAAATCGAGGCCGTACTCGCGCATGAACTGGGACACTTCAAACGCAAACACATCACCAAAATGATCATCGGCCAGTTTGCGCTCACGCTGGTGATTCTTGCGTTGATGGGTTGGGTGATCGACAAGCCGTGGTTTTACGCGGGCGTTGGGTTCCCGCTTGATGGTGCAGCGCCTCACGTAGCCATATCGCTTGCGTTATTCTTTCTGGTGCTGCCGGTATTCACCTTTTGGCTTACGCCATTGAGCAGCCTGATTTCGCGCAAACATGAGTTTGAAGCCGACGCCTACGCCGCCCAGCAAACGCATGCGGGAGACCTCATTACCGCACTCGTGAAGCTCTATCGCGACAATGCTTCCACGCTGACACCCGACCCGCTGCACTCGGCTGTCTATGATTCACATCCGCCCGCTGCGATCCGGATTGCCCATTTGAAAGCGATGCAAACATGACCACACTTTCCGAAATGCACTGCGGGCCAGGGGGCGAAGCCACTGCGCTTACTGACACCGATATTCAAAAAAATCTGGGTGCGCTAAAAGGCTGGGAGCAGATCGGCAAAGAAATCAGAAAAACATTTCCGTTCAAAAATTATCACGAGACGATGGCTTTCGTGAACGCCTCCGCATGGGTCTCGCACCGCGAGGATCATCACCCCGACATGAGCGTGCACTACAACAAATGCGTGGTCTCCTACTCGACCCACGATGCCGGCGGCATCACACTCAATGACTTCATCTGTGCGGCGAAGCTCGACGCTTTGCTAAACCATTGATGCGCGCGCTCGTCACTGGCGATTTCGGTCGCGAATATCTGGCTGAGCTTGAAGACGGTAAGCCGCTGGTTTGTACGCGCAAAGGCAAGAAACAAGATGTCGCCTGCGGTGATTTTGTTGAAGTGAGTATGTCCAGCCCGGGCCATGCGCGCATCGATGAAATTCATCCGCGCAAAAATGTACTTTTTCGAAAGGATGCCTGGCGTGAAAAAACGCTGGCCGCCAATATCGATCAAGCTGTCATCATCGTGGCGCCACGGCCAAGTTTCTCCGAGATGTTTTTGAATCTCTGTCTGGTGGCTTGCGAGGCGGCGGATATCAAACCGTTCATCATGCTAAACAAAAAGGATTTGCCTGAATTTGAAGAGGCACGCAAAAGCCTCGCGCATTTTGAAAAGATTGGCTATCCGGTCATGCCGATGTCGGCCAAGTTCGATGTGGAACCATTGCGGCCTTATCTAGATGGCAAGACTACACTGCTGGTCGGACAATCGGGCATGGGCAAATCGCGCACGGTGAATAATCTGGTGATGCGCGACGTGGCCAAGGAAGCCGAATTCTCCGAAGCGCTCGATTCCGGCAAGCACACCACGACATACACGCGCATGTATCGGCTCGATGAAAAAACCGCGATCATGGATTCGCCGGGCTTACAGTCATTCGGTCTGATGCATTTGCCCGACGAAGATATCGCTTATGCCATGCCAGATTTTCGGCCGTTCATCGGCACCTGCAAATTCAATGATTGCGCGCATATCGATGAGCCGGGATGCAACGTCATCAAGGCTGGTGAGCAGGGGAAAATTGATCCCACGCGCCTCACTTTTTATCAGGTGCTGGTCGAGCAGCAGCGGGAATTGCGCGTCGCGCATCCTGATTGGAAAAAGTACGGGAAATAAAAATGTTTAAAGGCTTGCGAACCATCATCTACCCCTCGAGCGATCTGGCCAAAGCCACCGCGTGGTACACCAGTGTTATCGGCCATGCGCCATATTTCAATGAGCCGTATTACGTTGGGTTCAATGTTGGCGGATTCGAGCTGGGACTGCTACCACCGGGCGACGAGGATGCAGGAGATAGTCCGACCACATATTGGGGCGTTGACGATGCGCACGCCGAATTTGCGCGCGTGGTCGCGCTAGGTGCGAAACCGCAAAGTGAAGTCAAGGATGTCGGCGACGGCATTCTGGTCGCAACAGTGGTGGATCCGTTTGGCAATGTTGTCGGGCTGATCCAGAATCCGCATTTCAAGATTGCGTAGATCAAGCACTGGCGAGCGTTTTCAGGCATATATTACCTGTAGCCCGCGCCACTGCTTGACTTTGAACTTCCGCAAACTGCGCGGATCCGTGGATTGCTGCAGCCCTTCCAGACTGACCTGATAGGCGAGGAATGGCGAGATCAAGATCTCTGCGAGTGCTGTTGTCCAGGCGGCGCATCGGCCGCAGCGATCACCAACAGCGCGACAATCAGACACAGGCTGTACTCCATGCCGCCAACACCGTGCTCGCCGACAAACCAGCCCAGATTGGCGTGTATGAGCACGATGCCGCCGGCTGCGATGGCGATAAAGCCGGTCGTCAACCAGCGCACCCAGTAGCCAAGCGCCATCGTCAGCCCGGCACTCAGTTCGTAGAAGGTGATCAGCCACACGAAGGCGAGGCTGAACGGAATGCCCTTGGCC
>JANNRY010000335.1:0-3320 GCA_031401935.1 Betaproteobacteria bacterium
CGATTGCCACCATCACCAACCATTGCGCCGCTCTGTCAGCCAGCAATTGCGCCGGTGCCTTCGAGTTCTGCGCCTCCTGTACCAGTTTCACGATCTGCGCAAGCGCCGAATCGGCACCAACCTTGGTCGCCTTGTAGCGAAAGCTGCCGCTCTTGTTGATGGTGGCCCCAATCACGGTGGAACCCGGGCCCTTTTGTACGGGCATCGATTCGCCGGTGAGCATCGATTCGTCGACCAGTGATTCGCCAGTCTCCACAACACCATCGACGGGAATCTTGTTGCCCGGACGGATCAGGACGATCTCGCCTGCCAACACCTCCGCCGTCGGAACTTCAACTTCGACACCGTTGCGGATGACCGAGGCTTTCGCCGGCGTGAGGTTCATTAGCGCTTTGATCGCAGAGGACGCACCCGCGCGGGCACGCATTTCCAGCCAGTGGCCGAGCAGGATGAAAACCAGCAGGACGGTTACGGCCTCAAAAAATTGGCCGCCTTCTTTGAAGAAGAATGTCGCGCCCACACTGAAGAGATAACCGGTACCCACGCTCAGCACGATCAGCGCCGCCATCCCGAGAGCGCCCTTCTTGAGTGCGCGCCAGGCGGAAACGAAGAACGGCCAGCTTGGATAAAGAACGGCTGCGCTCGCGAAAAAGAACAGCCATAGGTTGAGCTCCAACCCAAACGGCGGCGCGGGCGGCTCGAACATGCCTCCCATCGGCGCATAGATAAAAATTGGGATGGTAAATATCAGACATATCCAGAAACGGTTGCGCATGTCGCGAACCATGGCGGGCAAATCCATGCCATCGTGTCCCATCTCATGCGCCATGTCCGCAGACATGGCGGAAGTCGCGCCCGGGGCTTTAGTGCTTTTATGGCCTTCATGGCCAGCGTGGACAGCGTCATTGGGCGCCTCAGGGGCGGCTCCAGGCGCAGCGGGTGCGGTCGTTGAGGGTGACGCGTTCGGTACCGCTTTATCTTGTTTTCCATCGGCTGCCGGAGCAGCAGGCGAATCCGGGTTCAGCCAGTGGGCGATCTTGGACACCAGTGTCTGTGGCGCGTCGCTGGCGATATCGGCCGAATCATCCGTGGGGGATTTCGGCGTCTCGATTGGCGGTGTTGACGGTGCCGCGCTCGGACCCGCTATTTTTTGTGGTTCGCCGATGCTGGGAGCGGGGGCAGTCGGCGAAGGGTTCGGCGTCGTTTTTGTGGCAGTCAACGTTGCAGTTGCAACCGGCGCGCTCGACGCGGCATGGCCCTCGATTTCTCCGTCAGGGGCTGGTGCGGCAGGCGTGGCGGACTCATAACTGTTTTGGCGAACAGCGGATTTTATATCCGCGACATCGAGGCGGGTTTCGTCGTAGCGTACGGTAGCGTTCCCAGCGGCAAAATTCACTGTGACGCTTTCCACACCTTTCACCTCGCCAATTCGCTTTTCTACGCCATCGACGCTCAATACAGAAAGCATGTCGTGAACCGAAATTACACTCGTTTTCATCGCATTTCTTTCGCGGACCTTGTTCGGTCAACAAGACTATTGAGCGGGCTAGCTCTTTTCTGGTTCGACTTTATGTTGATGTTCTTCGCCCGCAGGCGTAGCGGACGTGGCTGCAGGTGCCGAGGGTGGGGCAGCCGCTGACGCGTCCGGCGCAGGAGGGATAGGTTCTTTGGGTGCCGCGCCTGTCATCGCGTGGCCCTCGTGACTTTCGACAGCAGGAGTGACGGCAGACTCCCCGTCCTTATAACCACTCTGTCGTACGTCTGACCGGATATCAGCGATATCTAGTCGTGTTTCGTCGTACCGAACGGTGGCGTTTCCTGCGGCGAAATTCACGGTGACACTCTCGACGCCTGGTACCTCACCAATCCGTTTTTCGACGCCATCGACACTCAACACTGACAGCATGTCGTGCACTTCCATCACACTCGTTTTCATCGCGTTTCCTTCACGGTTTACCTGCTCAACATTCGCTTTTACATCGCCGCATGACAAATTGCGCGACTGTCTCGGCCTGTACGCGCCCAGCTCCCCGCCTTTTTCGCCGGCGGCTTTACAGGAGGAGGCGCTTTCGTTTTTGGCTTTTCATTTGTCGGCTTGGCAGCCGGGGGCTTCGGCGACATCGGCATTACATGCCCCTCATGTCCCGTCGATGCCGCCGTACGAATGGTCACCGCACAAACCGGACCTTCAGTATCTGCACGGATGACATGTGTATCGAAACGAGTGAATATCGCGGCGTTGATTTGTCCCGTCGTGTGCGTCATTGTCCGTTCTCCAGTTTATTCAGGATTGTCGATTGATTGCTTGCGTGTGGCATTGCGAGCCTCGTGCGTGTTGCATGGAAATCGCTCTTGATTAATTCAACGAGAACACCGCAGCCACTTACGCAACTTTGTATTCGCGGCCATTGTGCTGGCGTGCTTTTGAGCAGTGTTGAGCAGCTGGCCGTCTAAAAAACGGCCAGCCAACAACGTTGCCGGGCATACCTACCCGTCGTCGATCAGGACGCGCTAGGTGCTGTGAACTGCTTCAGGAAAATCTCAGACTGTTTCTTGTCGAACTTACCGGTCTTCTTGGTATCCATCTTGTCGAACATCTTCTCCATGTGAGCCAACATCTCGGCCTTGGACATCATGCCGTCCTTGTCCATGTCGCACGACTTCATGAATTCGTCCATGTTCATCTTGTGGGGGTGATCCGCTGCGAACGCTGCCGGTGCGGCTAACAGCGATACGGCGAACATCGAAGTTGCAAGCTTGTTTATAAGTTTCATTGCATTACCTTTCCAGGTTGGTAAAGAAGACCTGTCCGACGCGTGTGCACGGAAGCAGGTTACTGCTGGCACTGCTTTGCGGAATCGTTACGTCTGATTACGCAAATATTGCAGTCCGCTTAATTCAGTGATTGCGGACCCTAAGAGGCTTCGACGGCATGCGTTGGCGTTAAAAATGCCTACGTCGGCGTTCCCCACTTGCGATGCAAAAAATTGTAAATGGGTACATAAACAAGGCCCGCGTAAGCGCCGTAGAGAAAACTTTGAAGTAGCCCGACAAAAAAGCCTAGCCATGTGAGCCAAACAAATCCGGGAAGCATCTGCTCAAGGAATGCGGTCATGTGCATGCTTGCCGGCGTCACCATGCCGTAAACGACACAAAACACAAACGTGAACGCCGACCAAATTGCCAATGACCACGTCACCACTTTGATATTCAGCATGTCGTTACCTCTATTCATCAATCAACTATGGATGGCTCAGTGGTGGTGACCTGAGCGCGATCCTGAAGGGGGTCGTGCAATTTCTTTGCCTGCCGACTTGGCG
>JANNRY010000336.1:0-5198 GCA_031401935.1 Betaproteobacteria bacterium
CTCGCCGCCCGAACCGTGAAAGCCACGATCATCGGCCTTTCGCCGGGGCTCACACGCACGCCGTTCCACAAATATGTGCCAGTGCATATTGAAGCGGCGATGTGACGCGCGTCGGATCGGGATTGGGAGCATCGGTCGGCATTGCGATGATCCACTCGCCGCATCTGCGCTGAAGCGCGCGATTTTAGAATTAATTCCCTGGCGTATTGTCACGTAGATCGCCATTTGACGGCCTTCCCAGCTCCAAAACGCCTGAAGACCCGCACCAGTGCTAGACCTTACCAAAAAACTCACACCACCAACCGATACCCCACACCCGTCTCGGTAATCAGATACTTCGGCTGCGCCGGATCATCTTCAAGCTTCTGCCGCAGATGCTGCATAAAAATACGCGGATAGTGCGTCTGCTCGATGTGCGTTGGCCCCCACACTTCCTTCACGATTTGCCGGTGCGTGAGCACCTTGCCCGCATGCGCGCACAGATAGGCGAGCAAGCGAAACTCAATTGGCGTGAGGTGCACGTCGCTTCCACCTTTGCGGGTGACGCGGCTGGCGAGATCGATTTCCACGTCACCGATGACGACAATGCTTTCGCCGGATTCGCTGTTGCGTGCAGATCGCCGCAGTGCAGACCTCACGCGTGCGAGCAATTCACCGACGCCGAACGGTTTGGTCAAATAATCGTCGGCCCCCAGATCGAGCGCCGCGATCTTGTCTGCTTCCGATGAGCGCGCCGATAGCACGATCACCGGCACATTGGACCAGCCACGCAAATCGCGGATCAAATCCAGTCCATCACCATCCGGCAATCCCAGATCGACAATGACCAGATCGGGTTTGCGCGTACCGGCTTCGATGAGGCCGCGCGCGACCGTCTCCGCCTCGAAAACCTGGCAGCCTTCCTCTTCTAGCGCCGCGCGCACAAAGCGCCGAATCTGCGGCTCATCTTCAATCAGCACAACTTGTCGTGTACTCATGTTGAGGTTCCTTCTTCCACTTCCGCCTCAATCATTGGCGGCGTATCTAGTGGCAACGTGAAGACAAACCTTGCCCCATGCGTAGGCAGGTTTTCAGCGCGGATACTGCCGCCGTGCGCTTCTACCACTGCGCGACAGATTGCCAGACCCAGCCCGACGCCACGCACCGTCGATTCTGGCGCGGCACGCGTGAACTTGTCGAACAGACTCGCGGCGAATTCGGCAGGAAATCCCGGGCCGTTGTCGGCGACCGAGACTTCTAGCCAGTTGCCCAGTTTGCCAGCAGCGATGGTGATGGTGGAACCGACGGGTGTGTACTTGGCGGCGTTCTCCAGCAGATTGCACAGCACGCGTTCGATCAGCACCGCGTCGAATCTCACCAGTGGCAAATCTACCGGCAAATGTGTAACGATCTGATGTGCGAGCAGAGCTGGACGGCTCGCGCGCAGCGCACTGCCGACCACTTCCTCCACCGGTTGCCACTGCGAGTTCAGCTTGACCTCCCCCGCTTCAAGGCGCGCCATGTCGAGCAGGTTATCAACGAGTTGTGAAAGCCGCTGAGTTTCTGCGAGGATCGAATCGGCCCAGGCGATCTGGTGACCGGCGAGTTTTGGTTCCGAACGTGTCAGCGCATCGGCCATACCGATCAGTGCCGTGAGCGGTGTGCGCAAATCGTGCGACAGCGCCGCCAGCACACTATTGCGCAGGCTCTCCGATTCCATTTTCAGAATCGCTTCGCGTGCGACTTCCACATAATGCACACGCTCCAGCGCAATCGCGATGAGCGAGGCGAATGTATCGAGCTGTCGGCGCTGCTCCGGCACACGCAGCCAGCGCGGATTCTCGGTCTCGATGGCCAGCACACCACGAGTGCGCATCGGTGCATTCAGCGGCAGATACAGCACATTGCTGGCGGCCAGCGTGTCAGTACCCAGCCCCGCAGGCTGGCCGCGATCATAGACCCACAGCGCAATCGTCTCGTCGATTTTCGACGGCCGGGTAGCATCTGCGCCGGGCGAAAAATCGAGGCGATCATTGCGGTCCGGCAGGATCAATGCGGCGTTGGCGCGAAAGGTCTCTTCGATTCGCGCATCGCTGATTTCAACCACCTGCTCGAACGTCAGCGCGCCCGACAGTTCGCGGGCCATTTCGTAAAGTGCACGCGCACGTCCTTCGCGGTGCCCTGCTACTCTGGCCTGGTAGCGCAAGCCTGCGGTGAGCTGCGCTGTGATCAAGGCAACTGCCAACATGATGGCGAAAGTCAGCAGGTATTGCACATCCGAAACTGCGAATGAGAAGCGCGGCGCAACAAAAAAGAAATCGAAAGATGCCACTGACAAAAATGCAGAAAAGATTGCCGGGCCGCGCCCCAGCCGCGCCGACACCAGCACCACATTCAACAGAAACAACATGACGATATTGGCGAGGTCAAAGTAGGGCAGTAACAGGGCTGCGATTACCGTGGTGACTGCGCATGTTCCCAGCGCAATCACGTAACCGACCCACCGGGATTTTCCGCCGCCATCACCGATGCTCTGGTCATCGACAAAGGAAGCCCTTGCCAGCGTACGTCCGCTCGTTTCTGCACCACGGGCAATTTGCATCACGTCCAGTTCCGGTGCCGATTGCAACACGCGATCTGCCAACGTGGCTCGCCATGGCCAGCGCATTTTCCATTCACGCTCGCCCATTGCTTCGCGGCCAATGACCACTTTGTTCAGATTGTGCTCGCGCGCATAGCCGACAACAGTCTCGCCGATGTTCTCTCCCGCCAGCGTGGCGCTACGCGCGCCTAGGTCTTGCGCGAGCTTGAGCACATTGAGGATTCGCGTGCGTTCCGCTTCCGGCAGGCGCTGCAGTTTCGGCGTCTCCACATACACCGCGTGCCACGGCGCATCGAGGCTGTCGGCCAACCGCGCAGTCGCGCGTACGACACGTTCGCCGCCCTCGCGCGGGCTCACACAGGCAAGCAACGCATCACGCGTCGCCCATACCCGCTCGATGGACTTTTGATCGCGGTAATCCTTGACATCGGCATCAACGTGGTCGGCAGTGCGGCGCAGCGCCAGCTCGCGTAACGCGATCAGGTTTCCTTTGCGAAAAAAATTCTTCGCGGCACGTTTTGCCTGTTCGGGCAAATAGACCTTGCCGTCCTCCAGACGCTTGAGCAATTCAGCCGGCGGAATATCGACCAGCGTCACTTCATCGGCTTGATCGAACACATGATCGGGCACCGTCTCCCACACTTTTACGCCGGTGATGCTGCCGACGACGTCGTTGAGGCTCTCGATATGCTGGATGTTGAGCGTGGTGTGAACATCGATGCCTGCCTGCAGCAATTCCTCCACATCCTGCCAACGCTTGGCGTGACGCGAACCGGGAGCGTTGGTGTGCGCGAGTTCGTCAACCAGCAATAACGCCGGATGGCGTTTCAGGGCACCATCGAGATCGAACTCTTCGAACGTACGGCCGGTTGCAGCGATAGCCGACGCGGGCAGTATTTCGATCCCCTCCAACAGCGCTGCGGTCTCTTTTCGCCCATGCGTTTCGATGACGCCGATCACGACGTCCGTACCCTCACGCAACGCCGCGCGCGCCGAGGACAGCATCGCGTAAGTCTTGCCGACACCGGCATTGGCACCAACAAAAACCTTGAGCCGCCCACGGCGGCTCCTGGCTTCATCTTCCTGAAGTTGGGCTAATAGCCGGTCCGGGTCCGGCCTGGTCTGCTCGTTCAAATTGGTTATTTCATGGCATCCAAGGCAAGGTTAAGTTTTAGCACGTTTACGTGCGCGTCTCCAAATAACCCCAGCCAGTTGGCCTGCGTGTTTGCCGCGACCAGTTCACGCACTTTTGCCTCCGGCACGCCACGCACTTTCGCGATCCGTGCGAGTTGAAATTCGGCCGCCGGCACACTGATATGTGGATCCAATCCGCTGCCTGAAGCCGTTACCAGATCGACCGGTACTGGCTTGGTCTGTTTGATGCCCGCGTCTTGTTCGGCCTTGGTCAATGCGTCGATGCGTGCCTTCGCATTGTCAGCAAGCGCAGGATACAGGGGCCCCAAGTTCGATCCGCCCGAAGCTGACGCGTTGTACGGATACGTTCCAGTCGCGGATGGACGGCCCCAGAAATATTTGGGCTCGGTAAATTGTTGGCCGATCAACGCGGAGCCGACCAGCTTGCCATTTTGTTCGATCAAGCTGCCATTGGCCTGACTTGGGAATAGCAATTGTGCGAAGCCAGTGGTCAGCAGCGGGTAAATCAAGCCTGTGACCACTGTCATGAGCAAGAGCATCAGGATTGCGGGTTTCAGTTGTTTCAACATGTTCATTTCCTTTCTATACAACATCTATGCCCAACCAGCGGCGACGAGAATGAGGTCAATCAATTTAATGCCGATGAACGGGACGACGATCCCACCCAGCCCGTAAACCAGAAGATTGCGCCGCAACAACACCGCAGCGCCCATGGCGCGATACTTCACCCCCTTCAGTGCCAACGGAATCAGCGCGATGATGATGAGTGCGTTGAAAATTACGGCGGACAGAATCGCCGAATTGGGTGTGGCCAGGCCCATAACGTTGAGCACCCCCAATTGCGGATAGGTGGCAGCGAACGCAGCCGGAATGATCGCGAAGTATTTTGCGACATCGTTGGCAATCGAAAACGTCGTAAGCGCACCGCGCGTCATCAGCATTTGCTTGCCCGTCTCCACCACCTCAATCAGCTTGGTCGGATTGGAATCGAGATCGACCATGTTGCCCGCTTCTTTTGCCGCCTGCGTGCCACTATTCATCGCCACAGCCACATCGGCCTGCGCGAGCGCTGGAGCATCGTTGGTGCCATCGCCGGTCATGGCCACCAGCCGTCCTTCCGCTTGATATTGGCGGATCAGCGCGAGCTTCATTTCCGGCGTGGCTTCGGCAAGAAAATCATCCACGCCAGCTTCTTCGGCAATGGCTTTGGCGGTCAGTGGATTATCGCCGGTAATCATCACGGTGCGTAAACCCATGGCGCGAAGTTGGGCAAAGCGTTCTTTGATGCCTTTTTTGACAATATCCGAAAGTGCCACCACACCCAACGCTTCGCCGTCCTCGGTGACAATTAAGGGAGTTCCGCCACCTCGAGCCACGCGTTCGACATCATCTTGCAGTTCTTTGGGAACAGTATGAAAACTATCTTTAACAAGACGCATCATGCGGTCTGGTGCGCCTTTAC
>JANNRY010000337.1:0-7400 GCA_031401935.1 Betaproteobacteria bacterium
GACCGATCACATCTTTTTTGTTCATGGTTGTTGTCTCCCGATCCAGTTAAGCGTCTTTGAGATAATCGAACAGCACCCGGCCATGTGGCAGTGTGAGATCGCTGATGAAGTGTTTACCGCCGATGATGCGTTTGATCGGTAGGTCGGCAGCAGGCGCATTCACGTGCGGAATCATATGCAGGCGCGCTGGTGAAAGCCAGCAGCCTTTGACGGTGATATCGGTAAGGTTATAGGCGACCAGCTGGCAAATTTTAGGTGTGCCGTCGACATCTGGAATGATTTTCAAGTTGCATGAAGTTCTGGTCATGCCTTTGGCCTGCGCTTCAACACCACCAGGCGCTTCCTGATGCTTGTATGCCATGGTGCCCATTGCAACCAGTTGTCCAGCGTAGTGCAAGGTCCCGGTCAATGTGTCAGAACAGACTTCGAGTTTGGGTAGCGCATATTTTTTAGGGAAGCCCCAGATTTCACGGCCAGCCGAAATGGGGGGCTCATCATCGAGGTACATTTGGGCCGTAAAGTTGATCGGCTCACCTTTGTAGAAGCAAGGAATAACAACGCCGCTTTCCGTGTAATCGCCAAAGCCTGAACTATCGGGCATGCGTATCCACTCATATAGAACGTGTCCATCCGGGTTTGGTTCCAGTGGCTCGGGAACAGCCTGCCGAAGCAAATCTTTGTCGGTCTCGTAGGTGACGATCATGAACTCGCGGTTGATGAACCGGTATGGGCCCATCGGGTAGCTTGGGCTCGCAGCCGGCATCGATGGAAGTTGCAGGATTTGTTCTACTTTCACTGGCTGTCTCCCTTAATAGTCAAAAAAATAAACAACGCTGGAACAAGGCTTTCTAAGCTGCGCGTCAATGTCGCACATCTGAAATTCGCTGCTTTAGAGTTCTGCAAATGTGGTGAAACAATGAGATTGGAGGATACTACGGGCTCACAGATATGTCGATTGAAGCGGATGGCCGAATCCACTATAATTCTTCGGATATTAGCCGTGACGAAAGCGACGTAAATGAAACGAAAGGGCCGCGACATTCGCGGGTAGCAAAATGGTTATGACACCGCTCACTACGATGGGAAGTTCAATTCGCTGACCGCGCGGTTTCGTTTCGTCCAATTATTTCTTAAAAAGCGCGGTTGATCCGCGCTTTTTATTTTTTGTTTCAGGAGTTCACCATGGTTGCAATCACATTACCCGATAAATCCATTCGCCAGTTCGAACAAGCCGTTACTGTCGCCGAGGTCGCAGCAAGCATTGGGGCAGGTTTGGCCAAGGCAGCGCTCGCGGGCAAGGTGAACGGCAAATTGGTCGATACCAGCTACCTGATTAAAAACGATTCCGACTTGGCGATTGTTACGGACAAGGATGCAGATGGTCTGGATGTCATTCGTCATTCGACAGCTCATTTGCTGGCCTATGCCGTGAAGGAATTGTTTCCAGATGCACAAGTCACCATCGGCCCGGTGATCGAAAACGGATTCTTCTACGATTTTTCGTATAAGCGCCCATTCACGCCCGAAGATTTGATTTCAATCGAAAAAAAGATGTTGGAGCTGGCAAAAAAAGATGAGCCGGTAACGCGCAGAGTGTTGCCGCGTGACGAAGCGGTTGCATATTTCAAGGGCATTGGCGAAACCTACAAGGCGGAGATCATCTCCTCGATTCCAGCAGACGAGGATGTATCACTTTATACAGGGGGCAGCTTCACGGACTTATGTCGTGGGCCACATGTGCCGTCTACGGGCAAGCTTAAAGTCTTCAAGCTGATGAAGCTAGCCGGCGCATATTGGCGTGGTGATGCCAAAAATGAAATGCTGCAACGTGTTTATGGGACCGCGTGGGTAAAAAAAGAAGATCAGGAACAGTATGTGCACATGCTTGAGGAGGCCGAGAAGCGCGACCACCGTAAACTTGGCAAACAACTCGATTTGTTCCACCTTCAAGATGAGGCGCCCGGTATGGTGTTTTGGCATCCCAAGGGTTGGGTGATATGGCAGCAGGTTGAGCAGTATATGCGGCGCGTGTATCAGGACAATGGTTACCAAGAAATTCGCTGTCCGCAGATTTTGGCGCGCTCGCTTTGGGAAAAATCCGGTCATTGGGAAAACTACAAAGACCATATGTTCACGACAGACTCGGAGAAACATGATTTCGCGATAAAACCGATGAATTGTCCGGGGCATATTCAGGTATTTAACTCCGATCTGCGCTCTTATCGCGATTTACCTCTGCGCTATGGCGAGTTTGGCTCGTGCCACCGAAATGAGCCTTCGGGCGCACTGCACGGCATCATGCGTGTGCGTGGCTTTGTGCAGGACGATGGCCATATTTTTTGCACCGACGATCAGATCAAAAGTGAATGTGTAGATTTTAACCGGCTGGCACTGGCTGTTTATGACGATTTTGGCTTCAAGGATATAGCGATCAAAATCGCGTTGCGACCTGAAAAACGGATTGGCTCTGATGAAACGTGGGATCGTGCTGAGAGTGCCTTGCGCGAAGCACTAAAAGCTTGCAATGCCTCTTGGGAAGAATTGCCAGGCGAGGGTGCTTTCTACGGGCCGAAGATCGAATATCACATGAAAGATTCGATTGGTCGCTCGTGGCAATGCGGCACGATGCAAGTCGACTTTTCTATGCCAGCCCGACTGGGAGCTGAGTATGTTGACGACCATAGCGCACGCCAAACGCCAGTTATGCTACATCGGGCAATTGTGGGCTCTTTTGAGCGATTTATTGGTATTCTGATTGAGAATCACGCTGGCTCGATGCCAGTTTGGCTGGCTCCCGTCCAAGTTGTAGCGATGGATGTCACAGAACATCAAGCCGACTATGTTCGCGAAGTAGTTGCGCGGCTAAAAGCGGCTGGAATTCGGGTTGGAGCAGATTTGCGCAACGAGAAGATTTCCTATAAAATACGGGAACATAGCGTGCAAAAAGTTCCTTTTCTACTGATTCTGGGTGATAAGGAAATGCAGGCAAATACCGTGACAGTACGGGTTCGGGACGGTAAGGGCGGCGGCGAAAATATGCCGCCAATGAGTCTCGACAGTTTTATTTCGCACATTAGGTCAGAAATTGCGACGAAGGGTGTGTCGTGATTCTGCCTCATTTGCGCCAAGAGCTTGAGGTGTTGAAAACCAGCACCCAAGATTAAGAGTAACGTTTGGGAGAGTTTTATCGCTACTGAAAAAGACGTCCGAATCAACACTGAAATCACTAACGTGACAGAGGTTCGGCTGCTTGGTCCTGAGAGTGAACCAATTGGTATCGTGAGTCTGGCGGAAGCCAACCGGCTAGCGGAAGAAGCGCAACTGGATTTGGTAGAGATTGCCCCAACGGCAAAGCCGCCAGTCTGCCGGATTATGGATTTCGGTAAATTTAAATACCGCGAAGCCAAAAAAGCACACGAAGCCAAGCTCAAGCAGAAACAGATTCAGGTGAAGGAGGTAAAATTCCGCCCCGGTACCGATGATGGGGATTACAACATCAAGGTACGCAATCTGAAACGCTTTTTGGAAGAGGGCGATAAAACCAAGATTACGCTGCGTTTTCGTGGACGCGAAATGGCGCATCAGGAATTGGGAATGGCGTTGTTGAAGCGCGTAGAAGCTGATTTAACAGAATTGGGGCAGGTCGAACAATTTCCAAAAATGGAAGGCCGTCAGATGGTGATGATGGTTGGCCCAAGAAAGAAACACTGATTTTCAGGAGAGCACGGCTCCGGTAGTAAAACTGTGCAAACAAGTCGACTTCAGGTTCAAAGTATGGAATGGTTCCATCACCTGCTGCGGCAATGTAATCAAAAGGTAGAAACATGCCAAAGATGAAAACCAAGAGCGGCGCCGCCAAGCGGTTCAAGCCGCGTGGTAGCGGCTCTATCAAGCGCTCGATGGCGTTCAAGCGCCACATCCTCACCAAGAAAACCACCAAGAACAAGCGTCAATTGCGTGGCACGGCTGAGATCCATGCAACTAATTTGGTCAGCGTGCATCGCATGTTGCCCTACGCGTAAGGAGCGCTACCATGCCAAGAGTTAAACGTGGTGTAACCGCTCGCGCGCGTCACAAAAAAGTTCTGGATCTTGCCAAAGGCTATCGGGGTCGCCGCAGCAAAGTATTCCGTATCGCCAAAGAAGCGGTGATGAAAGCGGGACAGTATGCCTACCGCGACCGTCGCAATAAAAAGCGCGTTTTTCGTGCGCTCTGGATTGCGCGAATCAATGCAGCTGTTCGTCAGGGTGGCATGACTTATTCACGATTCATGAACGGCTTGAAGAAGTCATCTATTGAAGTGGATCGTAAAGTGTTGGCCGATTTGGCTGTAATGGATAAGCCTGCGTTCGCGCGATTTATCGAACAAGCTAAAGCGGGCCTTGCTGCGTAAAGTTTCAAGAAATTCTGATTCAAGTAAAAACGCAAAAGGCCCGTGAATCGGGCCTTTTGTTTTTTTCACCTACTAGCGCCATAACCGGAAAAGTGATTCCAGATGAGTACTCTTGAGGCGATTCTGAGCGACGCGAGAAACACGCTGGCTGCCGTGAAATCCATGCCTGAACTCGAACAGGCGAAAGCAAAATATCTCGGCAAATCAGGTTCTCTGACGGAGCAACTAAAAACTCTCGGCACGTTGGCACCGGAAGATAAAAAAATTGCAGGCGCCACAGTCAACCAAGTCAAGTCGCAGGTTGAGTTACTGGTCATCGAAGCCAAGGCCCGCATTGCAAAGGCAGAGCTGGAAGTGAAGCTCGCCGGAGAGTCGATCGATGTGACGTTGCCAGGAAGAACAGTAGGCGTTGGCGGCCTGCACCCGGTGACGAGAGCATTAGAGCGAATAGAGGCCTTATTTGCAACGATGGGTTTCTCAGTTGCCGATGGCCCTGAGATTGAGACTGATTATCATTGTTTCACCGCCCTGAACACACCGCCGAACCACCCAGCACGCTCGATGCAGGACACGTTCTATATCGCCGACTCCGATCACGTACTGAGGCCGCACACTTCGCCCGTACAGATACGATACATGGAGGAGCACAAGCCGCCGATTCGAATCATTTGTCCCGGCCGGGTCTACCGATGCGACCACGATGCAACGCACTCACCGATGTTCCACCAGATTGAAGGACTCTGGATTGATGACGGGATCAGTCTGGCTGATTTAAAAGGGACGCTGACGCAGTTTTTCCGTGCTTTTTTCGAGCGAGACGATATGCAGATTCGCTTTCGCCCCTCGTTTTTTCCATTCGTTGAGCCAGGTGTGGAGGTGGATATGGAATGGGAAAACAAAGGCGGCAAGATCAAGTGGCTCGAAATCGGCGGTGCTGGCGTTGTCCATCCGCAGGTTCTTCGCAACGGTGGAATCGATCCCGAGAAATATTCCGGCTTTGCGTTTGGCATGGGGCTTGATCGGCTCGCCATGCTGAAGTATGGCGTGAATGATTTGCGTCTTTTCTTCGAAAACGACATCAAATTCCTCAGCCAATTTCGTTAACAGGACAACAAGATGAAAGTTTCCGTAAATTGGCTTAAAGAACTCGTTGATTTCCACTTATCGGTGGAAGAGCTCGCGCACACGCTGACGATGGCGGGCCTTGAGGTAGAAGAAATCACGCCGGTGGCCGTCGCTTTCGACAACATCGTTGTCGCTGAAGTGAAAACGACGGCGCCGCATCCGAATGCCGACAAGCTTCGTGTGTGTGAAGTCGATGCCGGCACGGGCACGCTATTGCAAATCGTATGTGGTGCGCCAAACGTGGCGCCTGGCATGCGTGTGCCGTGTGCGCTGGTCGGTGCAAAGCTTCCTGGGCTCGAGATCAAGCAGGCCAAACTTCGTGGCGTTGAGTCAAATGGGATGCTTTGTTCCGCACGTGAATTGGGCTTGTCCGACGAACACACAGGTCTGCTGGCGTTAGCAAATGACGCACCGATTGGACAAAATATTCGAGCGTATCTTGATCTTGATGATGTTTATCTTACGTTGAAAATGACGCCGAACCGTGGCGATTGTCTATCCATGATTGGTATCGCACGTGATCTGGCTGCAGTCACAGGGGCAACATTGAAGCTGCCCAATGTATTGCCAATCACTAGCACTGGTGCGGCTTCTAGAGCATCGGCTATATCTGCACCAAGTGCCTGTGGGCGATACTTGGGACGTGTAATCACCGACGTTAACGCGGAAGCATTGACCCCAGACTGGATGAAACGCCGGCTTGAACGTGCTGGCTTTCGTTCAATTGCCCCATTGATTGACATCACCAATTACGTCAATCTCGAACGTGGACAGCCGATGCACGCATTCGATCATGAAAAACTCGACGGCAACATCGACATACGGTTCGCACAAGCCGGTGAAACAATGAATTTGCTCAATGCGCAGCATGTCTCATTACAGCCGGACATGCTCCTGATCAGTGATGAGCGCGGACCAGTTGCGATGGCTGGTGTGATGGGCGGTCTTGAGAGCATGGTCACACCCGCTACGACGAGCATATTTTTTGAAGCCGCCTACTTTGCCCCGGATGTTATTCAGGGCAAAACGCGCAAGCTAGGCATTAACTCTGACGCAGCCTATCGGTATGAGCGCGGCGTTGACCCTGAGGGCATGCGCAACGCACTTGAATATGCAACCGCACTTGCGCTGAAAATATGTGGCACCGCAGACACACGGACAGGCCCGATTACCGAAGCGGTTGGCGAATTGCCAGTGCGTAACGCCGTCAAGGTGCGCCCAAGCCGTGTAGAGCGCCTTATCGGAATGAGCATCGCCGTCACTGAAATGATTGCAATATTGAAGCGACTGCATTGCACTGTCGTTGAGACAGTTGAAGCTCTTTCAGTTACGCCGCCACCTTATCGCTTTGACCTGAAAATTGAAGAAGATCTTGTTGAGGAGATCGCACGAATTAATGGGTACGAAAAAGTGCCTGCACTACCACCAGATTCCAGCGTGCCAATGCAGCGTATCCCAGAGGACAGGCGCAATCGTGCGTCAATACGCCAGGCCATGGTCGAGCGTGGATATCAGGAGGTCATTAATTACAGTTTTACACCGCCGGATTGGGAGCTCGATTTCGCAGGTAACGAGACACCGATCAGACTCGCCAATCCCATCTCCAGCGAAATGAGCGTAATGCGCACGAACCTGATTGGCGGCTTAATTGCCACGCTACAGTACAATCTGAATCATGGCGAATCACGCTTGAAATTATTCGAGTTGGGACGATGTTTCTTGCAAGACGCGCCTACTCTGACTGCACAGCCGGAGAAATTAGGAGCGTTGGCTTACGGGGCCCGTTTTCCAGAACAATGGGGTGAGGGTGGTCAGAATGGTGCGCCGTCCGACTTTTACTCCGTTAAAGGCGATCTTGAAGAGCTAATGCATGGACTGGAAA
>JANNRY010000338.1:0-8454 GCA_031401935.1 Betaproteobacteria bacterium
GGTCGGTATCGATCAGGTAGTATTCGGTGGAAAGGCACCCTGGACGTTGCACCACCAGCACGCCGACCATGAAACTTTAAAACGAAAATCCGACGTCGCCCCGATCATCTACCCTAAGCCAGATGGGGTGCTCACGTTTGACCGCCTCTCTTCGGTATTTATTTCCAATACCAATCACGAAGAAGATCAGCCAGCGCATTTGACGCTGCTCAACGCTGATGTTCCGGTGAACACAAATCTCGCGATGTATGACGGCCCCGAAGCGCGCTATTGCCCTGCAGGTGTTTACGAATTTATCGATGCGCCGGACGGTGGCAAGAAATTGCAGATCAATGCCCAGAATTGCGTACACTGTAAAACATGCGATATAAAGGATCCCACCCAGAACATTAAGTGGGTGGTGCCCGAAGGTGGCGGCGGGCCGAATTACCCGAACATGTAGTCCCTGCGGCTACCGCCTTGAAAGCGCAACCAATCCCAACGAGCACAGATAGGGGAGGTGTGTCATGAAACCCGTCTCGGAACTGTTCAACAATCGTGCAGGCAGCGGCGCAACACTCTGGAGCGTCACACCGGATGACACCGTGTTTGAAGCGATCAAAGTGCTCGCGGAAAAAGGTGTGGGCGCCTTGATCGTCATGGAAAAAGGCAAGCTGGTCGGCATTCTTTCGGAGCGCGATTACACCCGCAAAATTGCCCTGCAAGGCAAAAATTCCAAAGAAGCAAAAGTCCGCGACATCATGACTTCCAACGTGTTTACGGTCAGCCCGAAAACTCGGACGCGCGAGTGCATGGCCATCATGTCTGAAAAGAATTTTCGCCACTTGCCAGTGGTCGATGGCGATACCGTTGTCGGTATGTTGTCGATCCGCGATCTGATGAACGACATCATCCTTGAGCACGAAAACACCATCTCTCAACTTGAGAGCTACATCAAGGGCTGACCTAGTGTCACGACATAGAAATAGCGATGGAAATAAAACGGATGGATTTTTTCGCATGGCAAGGCGCGAGGAGGCGACATAGCATGGCCTATGGCAACGACGAGAAACGCTGCCATGCGGAAAAAGACGCCGTTTTATGTATCGACATTTCTATGTCGGGACACTAGATTGCCGAAGCACCTCATTCGTTGCCCCTGGTGCGAGAACTCTTCACTCGGCGCGCTCTACACCGATTACCACGACCATGAATGGGGCTTACCGGTTCACGATGATCGCGTGCTGTTCGAGTTCCTGATTCTCGAAGGTGCGCAGGCGGGCCTTTCTTGGTCAACCATTCTCAATAAGCGCGAAAACTATCGCGCAGCGTTTGCCAATTTTGATCCGGCGAAAGCAGCCCGCTTTTCGGACGAAAAATTGGCTACGTTGCTGCTCGATCCTGGTATCGTACGTAATCGCCTGAAAATCCATAGTGCGGTTGTCAACGCCAAAGCCTTTCTGGCGGTGCAAAAAGAATTCGGCAGTTTTGATGCCTACATCTGGACGTTTGTCGACGGCAAGCCAAAACAAAATCGCTGGTCCTCGATGACTGGCGTGCCAGCGAAAACAACCGAATCTGACGCCATGAGTGCTGACCTGAAAAAGCGCGGCTTCAAATTTATCGGTTCGACCATTTGCTATGCCTTCATGCAAGCCACCGGGATGGTGAATGATCATCTGCTCGATTGCTTTCGATACAAAGAAGTCAGTCGTTGAAAACTGCGTTTGACGTTATCGTCATCGGCGCGGGGGCCGCCGGTATGATGTGCGCCGCCGAAGCTGGCAAACGCGGCAAAACGGTGCTGCTGATTGATCACTATCATAAGCTCGGCGAGAAAATCCGTATCTCCGGTGGTGGGCGCTGCAACTTCACCAATATCCACACGCAGCCGACAAATTTTATCTCGCAAAATCCGCATTTCTGTCGTTCCGCCCTCGCCCGCTACACACCGCAGGATTTCATCAAGCTGGTGGACAGCCACGGCATCGCCTGGCACGAAAAAACGCTTGGGCAATTATTTTGCGATGACAGCGCCATGCTGATTATCAACATGCTTAAAACCGAATGCGACCGCGCCCATGTTGAGTTGCGTATGAGCTGCGGTGTGAGTGGCGTGTCGCGTGAAGGTAATGGCTTTCTTGTGTCCACCGCACAAGGAACTTTCAAATCTGCCGCACTCGTGATCGCGACTGGTGGTTTGGCAGTACCCAAGATTGGCGCGACACCGTTCGGTTACAAAATCGCCGAGCAATTTGGCTTGAAAATCGTGCCGCCACGCGCGGCGCTGGTGCCATTGAGTTTCGACCCCGAAAGCCTGGCGCAATATGGTGATCTATCCGGGTTATCGCTAGACGCTGAAGTATCGTGTAACGACGGCGTCTTTCGCGAAGCGCTGTTGCTCACCCATCGTGGACTCTCTGGTCCGGCGATCTTGCAGATTTCCTCTTACTGGCAAAACGAATCACCCAAAGAACCGATTCATATCAATTTGCTGCCCGACGCTGTCGCGCTCGAATGGCTGATCGCGCAGCGTCACTCCAAAACGCAATTCAATAACCTGCTCGCTGAACACTTTCCCAAACGATTTGCGCAGCAATGGTGCGAGGCGCATCAACTGACGAAACCGGCGATTCAATTCAGTGATAAAGCGTTTGCGTCGGCACTCGATGAGCTTCAAGATTGGCAGGTAAAACCATCCGGCACGTTGGGCTACAACAAAGCCGAAGTCACCTTGGGCGGCGTCGATACGCACGCACTGTCGTCAAAAAACATGGAAGCCAACGACGTGCCGGGGCTATTTTTCATCGGTGAAGTGGTCGATGTCACTGGCCATCTGGGCGGGTTCAATTTTCAATGGGCTTGGGCTTCTGCGGTGGCTGCGGGGCAGGCGCTATGAGTAGCGATATGAGTCGCGATAGGCCGATCAAGCTGGTGCTCGATACCAATGTCGTCATCGACTGGCTGGTCTTCGATGATCCGTTCATGAACCCGCTGCGGCACGGCGTGCGCGATGCCCGACTGGTGGTGCTCACCCATCCGCCCGCAATTGATGAACTCGAGCGCGTCCTTGCATACCCTCAACTGAAACTCGATGTTGCCCGACAGCGTGAAGTTTTCGCCCGCTACAACGCGCAGACGACGAGCGCAAGAATGCCTGAAGCTTTTTCGCCGAAGAATCTGATGCTGCCGGGTGGGTTTCCGCGCTGCCGCGACCGCGACGACGAACCTTTTCTTGCGCTCGCCTATCACACACGCGCCGACGTGCTGGCTTCGCGAGACAACGCAGTATTCGGGCTCAAATCACGCGCTGCAAAATTTGGCGTGACGATACTAAATGTGCAACAGTTGATTGCGATGCTTTCAACACAAAATACGTAGATCAAGAACTGGAGCGCCTATTGGCGGCATTTCGCCATGAAGTGCACGCCAATGCTAGACTTTGAACTTCAATTTCAATGCGTTAAGCAGAGTTTTCCAGTTAAATGACCCTTGGAAAAGTCGGCGGTTTACCTCATAAAATTAGTTTCTGGCTGACCCTGCGCGCATACGAATGCTCGATGGTGAGCTTCACAAACCAACTGCCCCGAGCCAAGACAATGTGGGTAAGACCGAAAAACCAACCCTCAACTGGAGACCACAAAATGAACTACATAGATGGCTTTGTCATCGCCGTGCCAACGGCAAATAAAGAAAAGTTTATCCACCACGCCGCAACAGTCGACGTCCTCTTCAAAGAGTATGGTGCGCTGCGCATCGTCGAATGTTGGGGCGATGATGTGCCCGAGGGCAAAGTGACCAGCTTCCCGATGGCTGTGCAATTGAAGCCCGACGAGGTCGTGGTGTTTTCATGGATCGAATGGCCATCGAAACAAGTGCGCGACGCGGGCATGGCGAAAATCATGGCCGACCCACGCATGACGGGCGAAATGCCATTTGATGGTAAACGCATGATTTACGGTGGATTTCAGACAGTGTTTGAAATTTAGCGCGCGACCAAGTGCCATTCTATAAAGGCTGGAGTGGCAGACTGCATCTGCACCCCTGAAACCTAGCCCCTATGCGGCGTTCAAAGCAAAATTGCTCCAGAAGCCGCTCCAGTGCTAGTCTCATTATCTAAAATAGTTTGTTTGCTTCCGAATACGAAATTGCATCATCGTGAAAACGTTTGTACGTGCCGGATTGCAGCAATTCTTCGGCAATCCTGCGCGTGAGCATCATTGAAGCGCGCATAGGACCAGAGCCCTCGCTGACACGCCGCACACCAAGCGCTTGCAACTCGCTAATCGGCGGACATCCGGGGACGGTGAGTATATTTACCGGCCCGTTGATTTCTTCGACCAGCGTTTTGATGGTTTCGCGATCCGCAACTGCGGGTACGAACAAGCAATCCGCACCCGCTTCGCGATATCGGTTAGCGCGCTCGATGCTCACGCGCAACCGTTGCTGATCATCCCCCAGCTTCAACCAAAAACTATCGGTGCGCGCATTCACCACAATCGGCACACCAGATGTTTTCACGGCATCGCAAACCGCGCGAATCTTTTCCACCTGCTGCGATAAATCAATCAGACACGGGCCATCATCGGTTCCATCCTCAATGTTTACGCCAACTGCGCCCATCGCGATAATTTCCTTAACCGTGGCAACAACCTCATCCACCGTCTCGCCCAGCCCTGTGAGAATATCGGCCGTCACCGGCACCTGCACAGCCCTGACAATTTCACGAGTGGCATTGAGAATGACGTCACGCGGGATACGTTCGTCGTCTGGATAGCCATGACTGAACGCAATGCCTGCGCTGCCAGTACCGACGGCGACAATACCCGCATGCTCAAACACGCGCGCGCTGGCTGCGTCCCACGCGTTCGCGATCATCAGAATCTGCGGGCCCAAATGGAGTTGCTGGAACGCTTTCGCTTTTTCGATCTGGTCCATCATGCCGCACGATCTGGAAGGGCACTGGGGTCGTTGTAACTCTTCACGGTCGTACCGCGATAAAGAATTTGCGCGTTGCGCTCGGTGATTTGCTTGTGCAGCGCGACGAAAGACGGATCCATGTCGGTCAATGGCCGTGGTTCTGCCGCGAAGTGATGGTGTTCATCCGCGCCACGCACCAGCGTCGCGCTGTCCTCGCCCGCGATCTGCGCAACTGTCGTCGGAACATAACGGATCGCGAAACCGATCCGCCGATCATTTGACGAATTCGGCGGCGAGCCATGCACAAGGCGCACATGATGCAGCGACATTTCGCCAGGTTCGAGTGTGATCGTGACGGCGTCTTTATCATTCACATCAACGGCAATTTCCTGCCCACGCGTGAGCAGATTGTTTTTCGCAAACGTATCGCGATGGGGAATCTGGTCGCGCGTATGGGTGCCAGGAATGAAGCCCATGGCACCATTGGATGCGTTACTTGGCGTGAGCGCAATCCATGCGGTCACGACATCGGGCATGTCGAGTCCCCAATATGTCGAATCCTGGTGCCATGAAACAAACGCGGGGTTGTTCGCCTCCTTGATGAAGAAATTAGTCGTCCAGCAAAGCAGGTTCGGGCCGTACAGGTCTTCGATTGCATCGACGATATGCTGCTGCCGCACGAGGTCGCCAAGCCATGAGAACAGCAGGTGCGATTTGTGACGCAAATCACCCTTGAGCGGTCCGCCAGTACTGTGCTCGAACGCTTCGAGGCGCCTGCGAATTTCGGTCGCGTCGGCTTCCGACATGACGCGAATGGGGAAGATGCAGCCATCGCGCCAGAACTGGTCAATCTGTTGCTGGGAAAGAATTTTTGGCATAGAAGTACCTCTAAGCGCCACCAGTGATGATCTTCATCACCTCGGGTGGGTAGGTGTCGCCAGGCTTGCCTTGGTAAATGATTTCGCCACGCTCCAACACGTAAAGGCTGTCGGCATAGTCGGGAATGTGGTGGACATTGGATTCGGCCATCAGGACAGCGTGGCCGAGCCGACGAATCGATGCGATGCCTTCGCTGATGCTGGGGATGATCGCAGGCGACAAGCCCTCGAATGGTTCATCGAGCAACAGCAATTGTGGGTCAAGCGTGAGCGCACGTGCGATGGAAACCATTTTTCGCTCGCCGCCAGAGAGCTGGTTGCCGCCGCGTTTTTCGTAAAGCCTCAGCTTCGGAAAAATTTCGTAAGCCAGATCGATGCGCGATTTGGCATCACGCCCACCGGGCCGTGTCCAGGTAGGCAGTTCGATGTTTTCCGCAACGGTGAGATCGCCGAACACCTGACTCTCTTCCGGCGCGTAGCCGATACCTAGTTGCGCGATGCGGTGTGTGGGCATATCAGCGAGCGCCTGATTCTGGAACTGCACTGTTCCAGAGATCGGCTTGAGAAAGCCCATGATGGTGCGAAAAGTGGTGGTCTTGCCGGCACCATTGCGCCCAACCAGACAGACTAGCTGGCCCGCCGCCACATCGAGCGAAATACCGCGCAAGATTCGGCTGTTTTGGATGTCGACAGTGAGTTGCTTGATCGCGAGCATCATCCGCCACCTTTAGCCAACTTGCCGACCAGCTTGCCCACGACCGCTGAAACGATTTCCGGATCGCTAAAGAACGCCGCTGGTGGCCGGTCCGCAAGCACCTTGCCACCTGTGAGTGCTACGATACGGCTGGAATATTCAGCGACCAGATCCATGTCGTGCTCAACAAGAATGATCGCTTTCACACCAGCACGTTTGGCTGCATCGATGACGTTCCTCATGATGCCGTGCTTGTCGCCGCTCGATACACCGCTAGTTGGCTCATCGAGCAGAATCACTTCGGGCGAGAGCGCGAAGGCGCTGGCGATATCAAGCAGCTTTTTCTCTCCTTGCGACAACAGTCGCGATTCGTTATCGAGTTTGGCCTCGAGTCCGAAAATGGCCGCCACCTCGCGCACACGGTCGTGCACGGCTTTGTCGTTCTTTGCTGATGCAAACAGCCGAAGACTGCGCCCCATCTGGGAAATTACCGCCACGCCGATGGATTCAGCCACCGTCATCGCCGGAAAAATGTGTACCAACTGGAACGCGCGCGCCATCCCGCGCTGCGCAAGCCGCACCGGACCGATGCCCGCGATGTCTTCGCCCTTGAATCGCACCACCCCGGCGGTGGGGTTGAGGAGCCCCGTGAGAACGTTTACAAGCGTGGTCTTGCCGGCACCGTTTGGCCCGACGATGGACACCAGTTCACCCTCGTTGATCGATAGCGATACGCTATCGAGCGCGACAAAATCGCCATAGGATTTGCTCACGCCCTGAGTTTCGATGAGTGCAGTCATGAGCGCCTTAACTTTGCCCACAGCGTCTGGCCGATGCCGACCAGCCCGCGCGGGAATACCACAACGATGACGACCAGAATCACACCGAGCCAGAAGCGCCAATACTGCGTTGCGCCCATGAGTTCAGACTTGAGAAAAATAAACGTGAACGCGCCGATAAGCGGGCCGAAGAAATTGGCAAAGCCGCCCAACACGGTCATGAAAACAAGTTCGCCGGAGTGTGTCCAGTAGGCGAGTTCCGGGTCGGCCTGTCCAGTGTTGATGGCGAGAATGACGCCGCCTACGGCGCAATAAAACGCCGAAATGAGAAACGCGATCAGACGGAACAGACGCACACGAACGCCGAGATATTCAGCCTTGCGCGGATTCTCGCGAATCGCCGCCAAGTGCAGCCCAAACGGCGAATGCACCACGCGCCACATGACAAGGCCAAGTACAACGAAGAGCGCAAGACAGTAGTAGTAGAAAGGACCGATCAGGAAAGCGGTTTTATCGAGATCCGCGAACCCGTTACCGAGCAGAGACGGTCTCAGCACTCGGATACCAGTGTCGCCGCCGGTGATGTGATAAAACTTGAAGAGGAACGAATGGAAAAGCATGCCGAAGGCAAGCGTCAGGATGCCAAAAAAAATGCGCACATAGCGCACCGAAAGCAATGCCACCGGTAACGCAACCAGTACACCCGCCAGTCCGGAGAGCAGCAGGATCAGCTCAAAACTTTTCACCCCAAGCTTGCTCGAGAGCACCGCCGCCGCATAAGCACCCACCGCCACGAACAGCGCGTGGCCGAATGACAACAGCCCCGTGTAGCCGAACAGGAGATTAAAGCCCAGCAATGCAATGCCATACGCGAATGCCGGCAGCACCAGCGTGACGTAATAAGGTTGCGCAAATTGTGGGAACGCGATCAGCACAAGCACTGCTGCAATAATGGCAGCGATTTTCATTCGATGGGCTTTCCAAACAGACCAGCCGGACGGGCGATAAGCACCACGATGACGACGAGATAAATCGAGAGCATTTCAAGCTCGGCGACCCACGAGATCGCCGCTGCGCGCATCAGGCCGACAATCAAGGCACCAACAAGCGCACCGCGCATGCTTCCCAGGCCGCCGATGACGACCACCGCAAAAGCTTCGACAACGAGTTCCACCGGCATATCGAGCGACGCAGCAGCCGTGGG
>JANNRY010000339.1:0-3524 GCA_031401935.1 Betaproteobacteria bacterium
CGGGGTCGGGTTCGGGCCAAGGGGCATCGAGGATGTCGCCCCACTGTTTGGCGAGGCCGAGATCATTCCATAACTGCCACGTCACATGAGGACAGGCGGGGTACAAAACGCGCAACAGGATTGACACGCCTTCACGCACAACGGTAGGTGCGGCGTTGCGATTCTCTTCGAGCATGTTGAGCATTTTCATACACGCTGAAACCACCGTGTTGTATTGCATACGCGAATAGTCGTAGCTCGCCTGCTTTAGTGTCGCGTGAATTTCATGGCGCAATTTCTTCGCATCATTACTCAATGTGGAAGCATTCATAGCACCAGCATCGCGCACGACGTCGTTAATGCCAGTGCAGAAGCTCCACAGACGTCGCAGATATCGATATGTTCCCTCCACGCCCGCACTCGACCACTCAATTGTCTGCTCCGGCGGGCTGGCGAACATCACAAACAGCCGTGCCGCATCGGCTCCGTATTGGTCGATCATCTGCTGAGGATCAACGCCATTCAGCTTGGATTTCGACATCGTGCCGACACCGTCATAGACAACGTGCAAGCCATCCGTTTTTGATCGGTACGACGCCGGTTTTCCCGCCGCATCCAACACCGGCTCGACATCGTCGGGCGCGAAATACTCGATGCCACCCTTGTCACTTTTGCGATAGTAGATGTGATTAAGCACCATGCCCTGACACAACAAATTCGTAAACGGCTCGTCGAACTTGAGCATGCCCAGATCACGCATGACCTTGGTCCAGAAGCGCGCGTACAACAGATGCAGCACGGCATGCGTGATGCCACCGATGTATTGGTCCATCGGCATCCAGTAGTCGTTGCCCGACGACACCATCTTGTCGTGATAGTCCGGCGCGGTGTTGGGCGAGGTGTATCGCATGTAGTACCACGACGAATCGACGAAAGTATCCAACGTGTCGGTTTCGCGTTTGGCCGGCTTGCCACACTTGGGGCAGGCGCAACTGATGAAGCGCTCGTCTGTCTTGAGCGGGCTTCCGGAGCCGTCAGGGATTAAGTCTAGCGGCAACACGACGGGCAGGTCTTTTTCGGGGACCGGTACGTCGCCGCAATCGGTACAGTGGATGATCGGGATTGGTGTGCCCCAATAGCGCTGGCGGGAAATGCCCCAATCGCGGAGGCGATACTGGATTTTCTTTTCGCCACCTGCACCCGAAGTCTTCTCGGCGACGAAGTCGATGGCTTTGTCGTAATTCATCCCGTCCATTGCGCCCGATGCGATACAGCTACCAATATCAGCGTAGTGTGTTTGCCATGCATCGGTGGAGTAAGGCTTGCCCGCATCAATAACCTGTTTGATAGACAGGTCATATTTTTTCGCGAACGCAAAGTCACGCTCGTCATGTCCCGGCACGCCCATCACCGCACCGTCGCCGTAGCTCATCAGCACGTAGTTCCCGACCCAGACGGGGATCGGCTCGCCCGTAATTGGGTGAACGACAGAAAGCCCCGTCGCAATCCCCTTCTTCTCCATCGTCGCCATGTCTGCTTCCATGACGGTGCCACGCTTGGTTCGTTCGATGAATGCAGCAACTTTGGCATCGCGCATCGCGGCGACTTCGGCGAGTGGATGCTCGGCGGCGACCGCACAGAACGTGACGCCCATAATCGTATCTGCGCGGGTCGTAAACACGAATAGCTTTCCGTTTTGCACAAGCTTGCCTGACGAATCTTTGACGTCGTGCGAAAAAGCAAACCGCACCCCCACCGATTTGCCGATCCAGTTCTCCTGCATCGCGCGCACGCTCGCGGGCCAACCGGTCAATTTGTTGGCGACACAATCGAGCAGTTCTTCGGCGTACTTGGTGATGCCCATGTAGTAGCCGGGGATCTCGCGCTTCTCCACCGGCGCGCCGGAACGCCAACCCTTGCCATCGACCACCTGCTCGTTGGCCAGGACGGTCATATCGACCGGGTCCCAATTCACAAGCTGCGTCTTTTTATAGACGATGCCCTTTTCAAGCAACTTCAGGAAAAACCATTGGTTCCACTTGTAGTACTCAGGGTCGCAGGTCGCGAACTCGCGTGACCAGTCGATCGCCCAGCCCATCGCCTGGCATTGCTTCTTCATCATGTAGGCGATGTTCTCGTAGGTCCACTTGGCGGGCGCGACATTGTTTTTCATCGCTGCGTTTTCCGCCGGCAGGCCGAACGCATCCCAGCCCATCGGCTGCAGGACGTTATAGCCCTTCATGCGCAGTTGGCGCGCCATCATGTCGTTGATCGTGTAGTTACGCACATGGCCCATGTGCAGCTTGCCGGATGGATAAGGCAGCATGGAGCAGGCATAAAACTTCGGCTTCGGCTGACCTGCTTTATCGACAGCGTTTTCGGCCACGCGATAGACGTCTTTGGCAGTCCATTCGGCTTGCGCGGCGGTTTCGATTTGTTTGGGCTGGTACGCAGAATTCATAGGGAAACTAGGCTTGAACGATTGATATTTATGTAAGTGGCGATTATACAGTGGGGGTCAGTGCAGACTGGTCGATAGTGATGAATCGTGCCCTTATAATGCAAAGACATTTTTGATGGCATCAGATGAATTCTTTCGCACCCGATCCAGCACATCACCCTCGTCTTCTTGAAAACCTCAATCCGGATCAACTGAAAGCGGTCACGTTGCCGCGCGTGAGTGCCCTCGTGCTTGCAGGCGCGGGCAGCGGCAAAACCCGTGTGCTCACCACCCGCATCGCGTACCTCATCCAAACGGGCCAAGTGAGCCCGGCAGGATTGCTGGCGGTCACGTTTACCAATAAAGCCGCCAAGGAAATGCTGACACGCTTGTCGGCGATGATGCCGATCAACACACGCGGTATGTGGATTGGTACCTTCCACGGGCTGTGTAATCGACTGCTGCGTACGCATTATCGCGATGCCAATCTGCCACAGACGTTTCAAATTCTCGATTCTGCCGATCAGCAATCTGCCATCAAGCGTTTGCTCAAAGCGTTAAACGTCGATGACGAAAAATTCAAGCCGCGCGAACTGGGCTGGTTTATCAACGGCGCGAAAGATCAAGGCCTGCGTCCGAATGCGGTTGAAGCAACCGATGAATTTACGCGCCGACAGGTCGAGTTTTACGCCGCTTATGATGCGCAGTGCCAGCGTGAAGGCGTGGTCGATTTTGCCGAGCTGCTATTGCGCTGCTATGAATTACTGTCCAAGAACGCGGCTTTGCAGGAACACTATCGCGAGCGTTTCAAATTCATTTTGGTCGATGAGTTTCAGGACACCAATCGTCTGCAATACAAATGGATCAAGCTGCTGGCCGGTCGTGAGAATGCGGTCTTTGCGGTGGGCGATGATGACCAGTCGATCTACGGCTTTCGCGGCGCGGAAGCGGCCAATATGCGTGAATTTCAACGCGACTTTGCCGATGGCAACGTCATCAAGCTCGAACAGAATTATCGCTCGCAGGGCAATATCCTCGATGCCGCCAATGCTGTCATTCAGCACAATAAAGATCGACTCGGAAAAAACCTCTGGACCGACGCGGG
>JANNRY010000340.1:0-3952 GCA_031401935.1 Betaproteobacteria bacterium
GCAGAAGCGCGCAGTCGGGTGCAGGGTCTCAGGTGCCGGATCTGGACGCGCTGGCAAAAGGTGGAGCCGCCATGAATCCGGCAATGTGGGCGTGGAATATGATGCAACAGCCAACAGCTGCGCGCTCGACGCCCTTAACGCCATCCACCAAGGCCAAGAAAAAAACGTCAGCGCGGAAACCTCGATAACGGGAAACCCTAGTGTTGGCGAGACTTTGCAAGGACATCTTCCTGTGAGGCAATAAAGACGCGGTCTTTCAGGCACGATGCCTTGGGAGGCTCGTCAATGCTTGTTCTACGAGTTTTCCGCGCAGAAATTACTTCCGCTCCAACACCACAAATTCCATAGAGTGAACATTTTTTTCGTCCACTTCGCGTCGCTGGCGGGTAATTTCGCGCCATTGATTTTTATCCAGCAGCGGAAATAATGTGTCACCCTCGGGAGCGGCATCAACCTCGGTCAGAAATATGCGGTCCACGCGTGGCAGCGCTTCCGCGTAAAGACTTGCACCACCGATCACAAACGCGTCATCAAATCCCTGCTGACTTTTGCAAGCACTGATCGCCTGCTCAAGCGACGCCACGACCTCGACGCCGTCTGCGTGAAAATCAGGATTGCGACTGACGACAATATTGCGACGGCCTGGCAATGGACGACCGATTGATTCAAAGGTCTTGCGGCCCATGATGATGGGATGCCCATTCGTTACGCGTTTGAAATAAGCGAAGTCGGCGGGCAAGTGCCAAGGCATCTGGTTGTTGTTGCCAATGACCCGGTTTTTCGCGGCAGCGACGATAAGAGAAAGGCGCATTGTCGGCGGTGGCGTCAAACAGCAATCGGCGCCTTGATCGCGGGATGCGGGTCGTAATTCTCCAGCGTGAAATCTTCAAACTTGAAAGCGAATAAATCGCTAACCGCCGGGTTGAGTCGCATTGACGCAATACCGCGTGGCTCTCGCGCCAACTGTTCGCGGGTTTGATCGAGATGATTAAGATATAAATGAGCGTCGCCAAGCGTGTGTACGAAATCGCCGGGCTTTAGGCCACACACTTGCGCGACCATCATTGTCAGGAGCGCGTATGAAGCGATATTGAACGGCACGCCCAGAAAAATATCGGCGCTGCGCTGATAGAGCTGACAGGACAGTTTTCCGTTGGCCACATAGAACTGAAAAAATGCGTGGCAGGGAGCGAGCGCCATTTTTGAAATATCGGCAACGTTCCACGCCGAAACGATGATGCGCCGCGAATCGGGATTACGCTTTATTTGATTGAGTATGTCGCTGATTTGATCAATAAAGATGCCATTCGGCGCGGGCCATGAACGCCATTGGTAGCCATAAACAGGACCCAGTTCGCCCTGCGCATCTGCCCATTCATCCCAAATGGTCACGCCATTTTCTTTCAGGTAGGCGGTATTGGTCTCGCCCTTCAAAAACCACAGTAGTTCGTGAATGATTGAACGCAAATGGAGTTTCTTGGTGGTCAGAATCGGGAAGCCTTCATCCAATGCAAAACGCATTTGGTAACCAAAAACCGACCGTGTGCCCGTGCCTGTTCTATCGGTCTTTTCCACGCCGTGTTCGAGGACATGGCGCATCAAATCGAGGTACGTATTATCGAAGGGGTTGGTCATTTATTTTGTGCAGGGTTATCGAGCGCATACGTTCATTTTACCCAACGATGGGCGCGGCACTTTTTGTACGCAAAATTATTGTGCCAATTCGCCATATGTTTCATCCAGCAACAAAATCAGCCGCGCGATATCGTGGTGTTCCATGTTATTGATTCCGGCAGCGGCTGCGCGGCCACCGCCATTGGCAAACTGGATGGCCACAGCGTCTGCGTGTTGCGGGCGCTGTACCGGCGCGCGAATGCTGACGATATATTTGCCATTCGCGCTGCCAGTGAGTATGGCGTGCGCGCGGTATGGTTGGTTGCGTGCCAGCAGGTTGGCGAACGTGCCGCTTACTCTGCGGGCCCATTTTTCATCGGGCAGCAGATACACAGCGACCGCGCCGCTCGTGTGGTGCGGCTGAATCTGCTGAGCGCGTCGCAGATCGCCTGCAATCCCGGATTGAAGGCGCGAGAGTATGTCCTCACATTGGGCAAATTCAAATGGGTTTTGATAAGGCATCATCCGGCGCGCGATTTCTGCAGGGGGATAGAAAAGGTCGCTAATCGATTCGCCGTAAGCGTTGTAATTGATGCATTCGCCAAGCAGCCGCAACTGCGCCGTTTGCGTTGATGACAAATTGGCAAGCGCTGCCAGTTTTTCGGCGACGCCAATCAAATTATCGCCAAACGCTGCGGCAATCGCCCAGGGGCGGTGTGCGCCATTGAGGGTTCGATCGACGATCAGGCTAGTGCAGGTATCAGCCGAGGTATCGATGTGAGCATCGAGGCGTGGATGGTGTTCCAGCAGGCTTGCACGATGATGATCAAAGTACCGGATAGTTGCGCCGGCATTGAGCAACAGATGCACAGATTCCACGTTTTGATCGTAGGAAATATCGAATACGCTTATGTCTGCTGTATTCTTTTTGGTGCTGCCGATTTCTATTTGCGACAACAAAGACACGTCGCGCTTTAGTCCTGTCACCAGAGACAGATTGTCGGCTGGACCCGGAAACGAGAGTCGGAATTGATGACGTGCGATCAATCCATCGGCATCACCATTGCAAACGTCGAAGGACTGCGTCATTTGCGGGTCCAACTATGCAAACTGCGGCGTTCTATTATTATCCCGAAGCAACCGCAGTTAGTCTTTTTTCTAGCGGGCGAAAATCACCCAGAGATTGGCTAGATCCTGCGTGCCATCGGTGCCTTGGACAGTCTTCAGCACTTGCGTGCCTTTGCCTTTCTGTCCCGCCTGTACCAACGCTGTACCGAGGCGGAGCTTGGCATCATCAGCGCGCTTTAGCTCACCCTTTTTAATACCGGCTTCCATCAGGGTAATACCTTTGGCAGTTTGGCCGGAAGTAAACATGTTGTAGCCGAGATTCACCAGCGCATTGCCGTCCTTCGCCGCCATCGCTGCCGTTTCGTCAGCGCCACTTGCAGCGATAACTTTTTGATTGTCTGCGACGCGCTTCTCAACGAGATCACGTAAACGCTTCTGGCGATCAACATCGGCACCCTTGCCAAGTGCGCCATTCGCATAGCCCTCATCGACTACTTTTTTCGCCTCACCTGGGAAACCGGCCTGCAACGCTAACTGCGCCATTTCCATATAGTCGTTCGTTGCCGTCAGGTTTCCCGTGGCCAATTGCATGCGATAAACGTCGAGCGCCAATCGATCAGAGAAGCCAGGCTTTCTTTGCAGCCGTGAAATCACGTCGGCCCAGAGGCTTTTCTTCGGATAATGATTCAACAGTTTTTCAATTGTCGCGATATATCCGTTCGTATTCTTCTGGCGCAAATAGCTGTTGGCGAGCAGTTGCAGCTTTTCCTCTGATGGCTTGCGACCGGCTTTTTCGTCTGCCTGAATATCTACGAGAGATTCTTTGGCGGAGTTAGCAAAATCGCCAGACTGGAAATAGGCCTGGATCATCTGCGTACGAATCTGAGGGTTTGTGCCGCCTTCCTTGAAATAGCGGTTGCCCCACTTTAGCGCGCTGGCATAGTCCTTGTTATTGGCATGGAGCTTGACCAACGTGTCGATGATCGCGAGCTGCGAGGCTGCGGGCGCTTTCCCGGATGCGATGACCGCTTCAAAAGCCTTGGCCGCTGTATCACTTTCACCGGCACCAAGTGCTGCATTGGCGCGCGTAAATTCGATCAGGTATTCGTGCGCCCGGCCATTCTCGCGCAGCACTTCGTCGCTAAAATTTTCCACACCCAGGCTGAGGCGGGTAATGCCCAATTCCCGCAAGGTTTGAATTTTGGTTTCGGAAAGCGTGCCCGGCTCGCACTCGAAGGTAACCTCTTCGGCCTGGTTCCAGTTGACGTTT
>JANNRY010000341.1:0-4026 GCA_031401935.1 Betaproteobacteria bacterium
AAACCATTTCTTTGGTCACTTTACGTCCGTCAAACAACACGCCTTTCGGTGAGCGAATCCATTGCCACACTTGGCTGCGCGAAATTTCGGCCGTTGCGGCGTCTTCCATCAAATTAAAAATCGGCACGCAGCCATTGCCGCCCAGCCACGAACCGACGTACTGGATACCGACCTGAATGTTGTTGCGCAAACCGGCTTCGGTGATCGGCGCTTCCGGACGGAAATCGAGCAAATCTTTGGCCGTGAAACTCACATCGTCGCGCTGACGATGAATCTGGTTCGGGGTTTTCATGTGTTCGTCAAACACTGTTTTGGCGATGCCGACCAATCCCGGATGCGCAACCCAGGTGCCATCGCAGCCGTCGGTGACTTCACGCAATTTATCGACACGCACTTTTTCCATCGCCGCATCATTGGCGGCTTGGTCGTTCTTGATCGGAATTTGTGCTGCCATGCCGCCCATCGCAAACGCCTGACGCTTATGGCAAGTCTTCACCAGCGTGAGCGCGTAGGCACGCAGGAACGGCGCCATCATCGTCACCTGACTGCGATCAGCCAAACAGAAATCCTTGTTCAAACGGAATTTCTTGATCGCTGAAAAAATGTAATCCCAGCGACCAATATTGAGCCCGGCGCTGTGTTGCTTCAGTTCATACAAAATCTCATCCATCTCGAACGCGGCGACGATAGTCTCGATCAACACAGTCGCTTTGACGGAACCTTGCGGCACGCCGAGCTCGTTTTGCGCCATCACGAAAATATCGTTCCACAAACGCGCTTCGAGATGCGATTCCATTTTCGGCAAATACAGATAGACACCACTGCCGCGCGCCAACAACGTTTTCACGTTATGGAAAAAATACAGCGCAAAATCGAATATCGCGCCGGAGACAATTTTTCCGTTTAGGGTGACGTGCTTCTCATCCAGATGCCAGCCGCGCGGACGTGGAAATAGCACGGCGGGTTTGTCGTTGAGTTTGTATTGCTTGCCGTTTTGCTCGAAGGTGATAGTGCGCAGGTTGGCGTCGCGCAGATTAATCTGCCCTTCGATCATGTTTTCCCAGGTCGGGCAATTGGCATCTTCAAAGTCCGCCATGAATGTGTTGGCACCGCAGTTCAAGGCGTTGATGACCATCTTGCGATCAGTCGGCCCGGTGATTTCGACGCGGCGATCCTGAATGTCAGCAGGCACGGCGGCGACCACCCAGTTGCCGTCACGGATGTGTTTTGTCTCGGCCAGAAAATCGGGCAGTTTGCCCGCATCGAATTCTTTTTGTCGCACTGCACGCGCGGCCAGCAATGATTGCCGGGTTGGTTCAAACTTGGTGGCCAGCTTGGCGAAAAAAGCCAGCGCCTCCGGTGTGAGCAACGCCGAATATTCGGGCGCCATTTTTCCGCTGATCGAAAGGCCGTCAGGCATATTGTGGCTGGTCATGAAATTTTCCTTTGGTTTTGCTTGTCGAAAGGCCGCACGCCGATAAATAGGCAAATGTGTTACGCAGAGCTTCCGATTAAAACAAAATTGTATTACGATACTAAAACAATGATAATCGCCAAAAATAAAAAAGCATTTCATACTTTCGCGCTTAGCGCTCTGGAGCAGAGATGGACAGATTAAAAGCACTGCAGACATTCCTCGATGTGGCTAAAACGGAGAGTCTTTCCGCCGTGGCCAGAGATGAGGGCGTCACACCGGCAATGATAGGCCGACGCATCGACCAGTTGGAAGAGCAATTGAACGTGAAATTGTTCAAGCGCTCAACCCGCAAAATTACCCTCACCCAGGAAGGCATGGCGTTTTTTGAGGATGTGCGCAACATCCTGAACGAACTGCGCGCGGCCGAGGAATCGCTCACGGCAGGTGCCCGCAGTGCGACTGGTCGGCTGATCGTGTCGGCACCGACCGCCTTTGGTCGAAAGCACATTGCGCCGCACATTCCCGCGTTCGTCGAGCTACACCCGAACCTGAATGTGACGCTGCAACTTTCCGAGCGCATCGTCGATTTGAAAAACGAACGCGTCGACCTCGCCATCCGTATCGCCGACCTGAAAAATGCCGATCTCATCGCCACCAAACTCGCGCGCAACCATCGCGTTGTGATTGGCTCACCGGCCTATTTTAAACGTCGCGGCAAACCGACCACGTTGGCTGAACTATCCAAACACAATTGCCTCGTCACGGCGACCGAAGATGGGCTAGCCGATAGCTGGGCTTTCCGTGACGGGACTAAAAACATCAGCGTAAAAGTAGCCAGCGACATGCACTGCAACGACGGTGAAGTGCTGACCCGCTGGGCGCTCGCGGGCCACGGCCTCGCGTGGCGCAGCGCGTGGGAGGTTTCTGAAGAAATTGAGAAGGGCCGACTGATTGAAGTGCTGCCAAAATTTGCAGTGCCGGGCAGCGATATTCATGCCGTTTACTCCGATCGCAAATTTCTGCCGGCGAAGGTGCGGCTATTTATCGACTTCATGAAAAAAACCGTTGGCGATCCGCCTTATTGGGAGCGGAAAATTAGCTGATGTTGCGATAAGTACCGTCGGTCAGCCATTGGCGAGGCCTACCGGACACTTTGGCTGAAGACGTCCGTCAAATGGCGATCTCTGAAAAATATGTCTCCCGGTGCTGCGCGCGCACGCTGGCTAGGCTTTAAGCCTAAAAATGCCCGCTGAGCCTCACCAGCGCTTGTTTTTACTGTTTAGCGCCCTACTTCTCTAATTCCTTAGGCTTGTTCCTGCCATCGTTCGCTTGCTCCTTGGCATCTAGAACAGGCTTCTGCTTCACGACTGGCGCGGCTCCCGGATGGGTAGCATTCTCGCGTGCCGCATGTGGCTTCGGCGTCTGCTGCTGCTGCGGCTGCGCTTGTGGCGCGCGGTCACCCATGCTGCGATTGGTTGGCACTGTGGTCGCGGGCGGATTGGCTTGCGCCGGAGCCTGTTCTGATGCTGGCCGCTCTCTGCGTGGTCGTTGCGAATTGTCGTCGCCGCGCTGACGGTTGTCGTTGCCGGTTGATCGGTTTGTGGCGTCCCTATTCACTGGCGCGACTGGTACCACGGGCGCAACGTTGACAGGGCGCGAGTCCATGGACGGCATTGATGGTGCCGAAGGGTTTTGCAATGGCATCGTTTGCGCAGGTACTGGTGGGCTCTTCGTTCGCGTTTGCGGCGGTTGCGGCGGTGTCGGAAAGCCGCCGGGCTGAACGCTTGTGACTGGCAGCGCGCCGCCTCTTGCGGGTAGCGGTGCCTGCTTATTGGGCTGAGGAGAATCGAAGACCGGGCCTTGACCCTGACCTTGTCCTGGCCGCACATTCTGCGCGGGCAGCACCGGTGGCACAGGCGCAAACGTTGGCCGTGGCCGACGATCATCGCCGCGACGATCACGGTCTCCATTGCCGCCATCACGACGGTCACGGTCGCCATTGCCATTGCCGCGATTTCCATTGTCACGGCGGTCGAAGCGCGGCCCAAAATCGGCGCCGCTGCCGGGCCGCTGCGCCGAAATCACTGACGGCGGCACGCGCGCAGCGTGGCGGCCAATCTGCTGGCCCCCATGAAACACGTTGTTGTTGACGATCGTAGCGCCGGGGAGTTGATTGATATAGCGCGACGGTGGATTGATGACGGTGACATTGTTGGTCACGTAATTAATGTTGCGGATGTAAGCAGTGTTATTGGAATAGCGCGGCAAATAATATTCGCGCGGCGCCAATGGGAACCACCCGACCGAAGGGCCAGAGGAAATCGAGATGCTCACGCCGGGCCGATTGAACCACGCCACCAGCGCAGGCGCATACGCGGGACGGCGGCTATACGGCCCCGGCCACCACGCCCAGCGCGAGCGCACCTGCACCCAGCGGCCATAGTGGAACGGCGCAAAGCCCCACGCTGCGTCATCGACCCACGTCCAGCCCCAGGGCTGAACATGCGCCCAACGGCCATAGCGATATGGTGCCCAGTCGCTCACCACCGCGCGCGGCGTCCACAACCTGCCGTATTCGCGGTCGTCAATCCAGTCACCGTACTGGTCCA
>JANNRY010000342.1:0-2450 GCA_031401935.1 Betaproteobacteria bacterium
GGTAAGTTCACACCACGGCGCGCGCAATATCGCAAACCAAGCGATACGGTCCGCAAGATGCAGCAGTGCCCGCGCTAGCGAAAATAAATCCTGCACGACCGGGCGGCCCTTAAGCGGATCGATATCGACAGCATGAAAGGCAATATTCGCCGCTTTCAGTGCTGGCACGATCTCACGCAAATGGCCGCGATTACGCACCAGAATACTAATGATGGCGTCGGGTTTTTCGCGGCGTGTCGCACTAATAATGCTAACAACGCGTGAGGCCTCTTCGATATCGGTCGAGGGCGCGGCTTGTTCGGGATCAGCATCCGACGCGGCTTTATGCAGAAGGCAGGGATGCAACGTCACGGCTATATTGGGTGTCGCCTCGTCATCCGACATTGCGGCAAAGGCCACACTCGGCGAATACGGCACCGCGCCGGTAGTCGCGTCTTCATCGGTCGGCATCAGCGCCTGAAATGTATTGTTCACCCATTCCACGATGCCCACTTCCGAGCGAAAATTTACGTTTAGCGTGAGCGGATTCAAGTGCACACCGCCAACACCTTCCCGCCACGCACGCGAAAACAAACTGACTTCGGCTTCACGAAAACGATAGATCGATTGCATTGGGTCGCCGACCAAAAATAGCGTGCGACCATCGCCTTCGCTCCAGCCACGCGTCAGTTTTTCCAACAGCTCAAATTGCGCGAACGACGTATCCTGAAATTCATCGACCAACAAATGGCTGATGCGGTAATCCAGCGCCAACGCAAGATCGGTGGGCGCATCATCAAAGCCGAGCGCGCGTGAAGCCGCCTCTGCGATCTCGGTGAAATCGCATTGACCATGCTGGCTAAAAACACTCCACAGCATTGCCGTGGCATGCGGCAACAAGCGCACGATTGCACCCAATATTTGCCACTGACTTTCGCTGTAACCGGCTGCCGGCAGCGAACGCAACTGATGAAGCGACAACGCAATGGCTGCACTGTTCGTGTGATCGCCTGACAGCGTTTGCAGCAGTTGATGCATGCGGTTTTTTTGCGCCGCGAGTCGACTTTTTTCCTGTGCGTTACTACTGGTCGGAAAGCCCTGATTCTTGTTGACCACTTTTCGCCATGAACCTGTTTTGGTCAGCAATAAATCTGCGAGAGCTAGCCAAGTTGGTAATGCATCCACTTCATCTCCGGGGAAAGTCGCTATTGACTTAAAAACGCAAAGTCCAGTATCCACGGTACTTTCAGGCATGTTTTGGCCTGCAACCCTCGCCAGTGCTAGAGTTTCATCTTTTTCTGCTACTGGGAACATTGTCGCTGCGCGCGCACTAGCCTGAGCACGCACCCGTACCAAGGTCGCCTCCAGAATTTCGCGCTCATGCATCTCACGCAGATTGCGCAGCCAATGGTCACGCGAGCGCAGCACATCCGCCAGCAGCGTCTCGGTGACGGTCATGTTGTTGTCGAGATGCGCCAGCAGCGTCGCGACATCATCACCAACCTGCGTTTTATCGTTAACCTGCGCCAACAAATTGCGCGCTGCCTCACGATAAAGCGCGCTGGCATCATCAACACTTTCCGGCTGCGCGCCGAACCGTGCGAGCAACGGCATTTGTCGCGTGATCGACGCATTCAGCGAATCGATCGTTTGCATTCGCAGACGCGACGCATTGGCAAGAATCTGCCATCCACGCTCTGCGTCCCGCGCCAGCGCCGCCCTTGCCAAGCGCAGCGTATCGGCATCATCGTTATCACTATCGTTTCGTTGGTTTGCAGAAGCAAACGCGTCAAGTACGCGCTGCCGCATTTCGGCTGCAGCCTTCCGCGTGAAGGTGATGGCAACGATTTCTTCGGGCTCATCGACGCGCGCCAACAGCGCAAGATAGCGCTGAATAAGTAAACGTGTTTTGCCGGAACCCGCAGGCGCACGCACGATGAACGACGCCGATACGTCGATGGCGCGTTCACGTTCGGCGCGATCAGCAACTGTGTGCGCGAGATTATTCATCGGCCGCCTTGCCAAAGCCATGACCCGCACCGCCCTCACCATCGTCGCTGTCTGTGTCGGCTATTTGAGAACCAAAGATGTCCGAAATCCTGCACACACTTTGAAGATCGCATTGCGCGCAGGTCAGGCTGCCGTTTTTCGGATCAACCAGCGCGTCGCCATTGATGAAGTTGCCCGCAAGCGTGTCAAGCGCACCTTCCCATTCTGCGGTTAAAACGTCCCATGAGATATAATCCGCCTTCTCCATGCCAACTTTGGTTTCGATTGGCCTCACATCGGGCAACAGATTTTCTGCGGCCGAGACACCTTCGAAACCAAACACTTTTCCTCTTATCCCACGTTTGACGCGTGCAAACGCGAGTGCCGAAATGGTTTGCGTCGCCGTCTGAAAATAGAGCGGCAATTGCGGCTCATCGGGTCGCTCGCCCAACCAACTCGTTACCTTTGCCGCACCAGTTTTG
>JANNRY010000343.1:0-5297 GCA_031401935.1 Betaproteobacteria bacterium
AAGCGATCCAGATCGAGCATGTAGACGGCGAGTATTTTTTCCGGCGCGCAACTGTGTAGCGCTTGCGTCAGCGTGGAGTTCAGACCTCGGCGGTTGAGCAGGCCGGTTAGCGGGTCCGTGTGGGCGAGGGAATGCAGAGCGGCATTTTCCTGCGCGGCGCGCTGGGCCGCCATGTGTACTGCTGTCGAGCGTAGCGTGGCGATGCGCATGAAGATGAGCATGTCGAACGTCGCGCCAATTTGAAACGCGTGCATCGTCCAGAACGTCACGCCGATATTACCCTTGACGACACCAACCATGACAGCGCTGGCCGCGAAATACCCAACCCAGGCCAGCAGGAAATAAAGGCCCACGCTGTCACCGCGGCGCATGCGGGTGATGGCGCCGGGAACGCCGAGCAGCGAAGGCATCAACCCCAATGTGCCCATGATGACGCTCACCGCGTGAATGTCGATCCAGTCCAGCGCGTGTGCGAACGCCGCAAACGCCAATAAACCCGCGAGGATTTTCGTTGCCTGCCGCAGCCGTCGGCCCATATCCTGTGCCAGCACGTCCTCAATGAATAACGCGGTTCCGCAAGAGGCGATCAGCGCGCTGATGCCCGCAAGATGTTTTTCAATCCAGTCGTTGTCCGTCCACACGTACAGTTCGCCAATGCCAAAAAAATGCACTGAAAAAAGCACGCTGGCAAAAATGAGCAATGCATACTTAATATACAAATTTTCGCGCAGGCTCGCCCATTGCAGCAGACTGTAGAACATCAGGCACAGTCCCAAGCTAATGAGCAGGCCCTGCAGCATTTGTTCAGCAATGGCGCGACGATGAAAAGTAGACGGATTGCTAAGCGTGATCGGCAGAATCATCGAACCACCAGTCTCGACACGAAGAAACAACGTGTAGGTCAACCCAGGCTGCAACGACAAAGACACGGCATGTGAACGGCTGCGAAGAGGGCGCTCTGCTTCCGGCTGGGAATTGCCGAGCACCGCTTGCTGCACCACCTGTGCATTTGTCGCGAGATGTACGTCGACGCGGTTGAGCAAGTTGTAATCGATATCGAGTATCCATTGCTGGCTCACCTCTGGAGTCGTCGCCTGCGCATCCGAAGCCGCGCGCGCGCCCGGCAAAACTATGGGTACGCGCAACCAAACTACCTTCTGGCGCAGGCCCAACGTGGCGTGAGCCGACACAGGCGGCGCAAATTTTTCGGGTGCCGCCAAAACATCATTTATGGTCAGCTTGCCTTCAGGATCGCGCAATATTGAGATTGCGGGCCACACATCTACCGTTGCCTTCGGGTCGTTTAGCACCAATGGTGGCGGGGATGGCGCAGCTAGACTCGTGAGGCTGATTGCCGCAAACAGAAAGCAGAGCGAAAGCCGACATGCAGACAAAAAATGGCAAGAAATTAAAAAGCTGCGCATTGAATCAGCGTGTCACCGTGGTGAGATCATTATTTTTGAGTATAAGTTAATCGCGTGCGCCGGCCGTATGGCCAACACATCCGCAACGTACAAACGCTTACGACGTCGATCCTTTCCAGGTTCCTTTGACGGTGAGGCGATCTTCCAGCGAATTCATCCAGCCGGGTGCTTTTGGATCGTTGCCCCACTGGCTGATCATGTCGTTGACCCGATTTTTGACGTGCTCGGGCAATTTGAGTGGTCGGGTCTGATCCATCAATAGCTTGGTCATGAAGTGATATCCCAGTACGCGAGTGATAAAGCGCGCGATGGAAAATTCGGGAAAAACGAGGCGTACCAGCCAATCGACCGCCCGCACAAGCACCATGCAAGCCGTGAACAAGAAGCGCGAGAACCATGACATCGGACCATTGAGCCCCAAATCTTTCGATGTGGCCGCGCCGCACAGGTAACGCGTCAATAGCGTGGGGAACGCTTTTACTGCATGCAGCGGGATGACCTGCGCCATGCTTTGCATCAGCGCATTTCCCAGTTTAGGACGCGGGTCGGATGGCTCCGGTCGTTTGATCCGGTCGGCGCGGCCCCGTGTCTGCATGCCGTCAAATAACACCTCGGCCTCTGCCATCGTATTGGCCATCAGTTCGCGCTCGATGCCGAGTATGTGACCCGTCACGTTCCATGAGTGCAGATATGCCTCTTCATCGGCGACCGACATTGGCAGACCGAGCTTGCGCATGCTGCGCAAAAAAACATAGCTAAACGTCAACAGCGTGTAGGCAAGTTCCTCCTGATTGCACGGCAGCCCTTCCAAACCCGTCTTCCATCCGTGCGCAAACAGGGTCTGATGCATATCGTTGGTCGCTGCCAGCCCCGGCAACGGCGGCACAATACCGGCGTCTTCCGCGTAGTGAATGTTGCCCAGCCCAGATTCGCTATGTGCGTTCTGGTTCATTTCGTTTGTGTCAAGCATTGACACTGCGACCTCGGGACTGCCGCGCAGGATAAGGTTGCGAATAGTCGCGTGAATCAGCCGCACCTTCAATATTTGTGCGACGCCGCCGCCATCTGGATCGGTTAGCCCGCCACGCATCATCACCGGGAAAATCATCGCGCCGGTCGCGCGAATCCGGTATTCGGTGTGTTTTTCCAATTGCCCGGTCGCATGCAAAACGGCAGCGAGATCAGGAATCACATAGCACTCGGGCAGGCTGGAACAAAACAAGATCGTCACCGAAAGCGCACCATATTCCATGAACAGCGTCTCAGCGCGTTCGAGCTTGTCGCGATCCGCCCATTCAGGCAAAGTGTGCGCCTGACTCACATAGCCCGTGAGCGGCATACCGATCTCCGGTGCCAGGCCTTGATTCGGTCGCCATCCAATAACATTGCGGTTATCCGACCATTGCTCGAAGGTTCGGCTCACGCTGGCAAGCTTTTGCCATTGTGGCTGCCATTGTTCTGCCAGCAGCGTCTTGGCTGACGTAGCGCTCGCAACCAATAGTTTTGCGGCGGCGGGCGATTCCGGCAAATGATTCCAGGGGCCGAGGATGCAGTCTATCGTGGCGTCAGCCAGCGGATCAGCGCGGTATTGCATGCGGCCCGCCAGGATATTGCCGACATTCATTGATGCGTTCTGTGCGCTCATGTTTTCTGTTTTTCTTGTGGTTTCAAGTGGCTCCCCTTATGCGATTTCCCACGACCGAAATGTCGCAACACAGCTGCAACTCGTGCACCAATACTAACAGCGCTTTGGACACCGACCGTGCTTGCTCTCGCCATTGACGTAAAATTCGCGCTTTGCTTTTTCATCCACAGAAAGTTTCATGCTTGCCTCCATCGAATCACGTTTAAGCAAAGAACTTGCCGCAAAGCCCGCACAAGTCGCTTCCGCCATTGCCCTTCTTGATGAGGGCGCTTCTGTACCTTTCATCGCCCGATATCGCAAAGAAGCAACCGGCGGACTTGATGATATTCAACTTCGTTTACTTGAGGAACGGCTGCGTTATCTGCGTGAATTGGAAGAGCGGCGCACAACGATTTTGGAGAGCATTGAGTTGCAAGGCAAGCTCACCGACGCGCTGACGATCAGCATTCACGCTGCTGAAGACAAAACAACGCTGGAAGACTTGTATCTCCCTTATAAGCAGAAGCGCCGCACCAAGGCGATGATCGCAAGGGAGGCCGGCTTGGAACTGTTGGCCGATGCATTGTTGGCCGACCCGATGCTCGTACCGGAAGCGGAAGCTGAAAAATATCTCTCGCTGGCGCCAAAGACCGCCGAGAAGGACACCGCAGTACCCGACGTCAAGGCGGCGCTGGAAGGGGCCAAGCAGATACTGATGGAGCGCTTCTCGGAAGATGCTGGATTGCTCGAACGGGTACGCGAATATCTGGTTCAGCACGGCGTGGTGGAATCAAAGCTGATCGAAGGCCAGGCCGACAAGGGCGAAAAATTTGCCGATTATTTTGCGTATGCCGAAACCTGGAAGACCATCCCTTCGCACCGCGCGCTGGCGATTTTCAGGGGGCGCAACGAAGGTGTGCTGACCTCGAAGTTGCTACTCGATTCCGAAGCGGGAGAGGAAAAGCCCGCCTGGAGTGCGCCGCTGAATCCGGTTGAAAACATGATTGCAGGATTCGCCAAGATCATCAACAAGAGCCGTCCGGCCGACAAATGGCTCACTGAGGTCGTGCGCTGGACATGGCGCATCAAGATTTCGCTGCATATGGAAACGGAGTTGATGTCGACGCTGCGGGAGAAATCGGAACTGGAAGCGATCAACGTCTTTGCGCGTAACCTCAAAGATCTGCTGCTCGCCGCACCCGCAGGGCCGCACGCGACGATGGGCATTGACCCAGGCATTCGTACTGGCTGCAAGATCGCGGTCGTGGACAAGACCGGCAAAGTGCTGGACACGGCAACGGTCTATCCGCACGAGCCGCGTCGCGATTGGGATGGCGCATTGCATGTGCTGGCAGCACTAGCCAAAAAGCATGGCGTGGATCTCATCAGCATCGGCAACGGCACGGCGTCGCGCGAAACCGACAAGTTGGCCGCTGACTTGATCAAGCTTGTTCCTGAACAACGGATGACAAAAATCGTGGTGTCGGAAGCAGGTGCGTCGGTGTATTCAGCGTCGGCGTTTGCATCCAAGGAGTTGCCCGATCTGGATGTATCGCTGCGCGGCGCGGTGTCGATCGCGCGGCGTTTGCAGGATCCATTGGCGGAACTTGTGAAAATCGACCCGAAATCGATCGGCGTTGGGCAGTACCAGCACGATGTCAACCAGACCCAGTTGGCGCGCTCGCTGGAATCAGTAGTGGAAGATTGTGTAAACGCCGTCGGGGTGGATGTGAATACCGCGTCGGTGGCACTGCTGGCACGCGTGTCGGGCCTCACGCAATCGGTCGCAACCAACATCGTCAATCACCGCGACGCGAACGGTGCATTCAAGTCACGCGCGGCGTTGAAATCGGTGCCGCGTTTGGGCGACAAGGCGTTTGAGCAATGCGCTGGCTTCTTACGCGTGAGCAACGGCGACAATCCGTTGGATGCGTCATCGGTACATCCCGAAGCGTATCCGGTTGTCGAGAAAATCCTCGCCGATATCCAAAAAGACGTGAAAGCCGTGATGGGCGATGGCAAGTTGCTCAAATCACTGCACGCCGAGAAATACGTCGATGCGCGTTTTGGCCTGCCGACTGTGACAGACATCCTGAAAGAGCTTGAAAAGCCGGGGCGCGATCCCAGGCCCGAATTCAAAACCGCCACGTTTCAGGAGGGCGTGGAAACGCTGCGCGATTTGCAACCGGGGATGATCCTCGAAGGTGTCATCACCAACGTCGCCGCGTTTGGCGCGTTTGTCGATATCG
>JANNRY010000344.1:0-15512 GCA_031401935.1 Betaproteobacteria bacterium
CTTTGATTCCTCACGCGCTAGTAAAGCCACTTTCCAATTACTGCCAATCCTATAGCCCCGACTAGTAATGGGCCGGGTAGGTGATAGACAAATTTGGCGAGGCCGCGAAATTTTCCTTCGCTTTCCATAGTCTCTCGAAATTCATCACGGTCCGTTATTTCGGTTGCTTTACGTTGCATCAACCACTGAACAGTCACGTAATAGAAAAAGAATCCAAACACCAGCACATCGAATGCGACGATCATGGTGTTTTCTACATTCGCTTTACCCGCTACGAGAAAGGTCATTAGACCGACTGCGAGCAATGCCAACGTCAGAATGTATGCGTAGACGGAGACCAGCCACGCCGAGCAGGCCATCAGCGTAATCGCCAATAGAAATACCATGCCTAAAAAAAATGCTAGCGTCATTGCAGGCACCCACATTTTTCCGGTGGAAATAAATAGGGGCAGACACCATTTATCCAATTTGCTATTACCAACGCCCACACCTTATTTCTTCACATCCCGCCGCTGCGAACCGACATACAACTGCCGCGGACGACCAATCTTGTATTCCGGATCGGCGATCATTTCATTGAGTTGTGCAATCCAGCCGACCGTGCGTGCCAGCGCAAAAATCGCGGTGAATAGCGGCACAGGAATACCGATGGCTTTTTGCACGATGCCGGAATAGAAATCGACGTTCGGGTAAAGCTTGCGGCTGACAAAATATTCGTCTTCGAGCGCGATTTTTTCCAGCGCCATCGCGAGCTTGAAGGTCGGGTCATCGTGCAGGCCGAGTTCGTTCAAGACTTCGTGGCAGGTTTCACGCATGAGTGTGGCGCGTGGGTCGTGGTTTTTGTAAACACGATGACCAAAGCCCATCAGACGCACGTTGGAATTTTTGTCTTTGACCTTGGTGATGAATTCGCCAATCTTGGCCACGCCGCCGTCGCGCTGAATGTCGGCAAGCATACCGAGTGCGGCCTCATTCGCGCCACCGTGCGCGGGGCCCCACAGACATGCCACACCCGCTGCAATCGCGGCGAATGGATTGGTGCCTGACGATGCGCATAGCCGCACCGTGGACGTGGATGCGTTCTGTTCGTGGTCGGCATGCAAAATAAAGATGCGGTCCATCGCGCGCACCAGTACCTGGTTGACTTTGTAGTCCGCAGCCGGCACGGCAAACATCATGCGCATGAAATTTGAGGCGTAATCGAGATCGTTGCGCGGGTAGTTGATCGGCTGACCGATGGTGTATTTGTACGCCATCGCCACGAGCGTGGGCATTTTGGCGATGAGCCGAATGGCGGAAATATCGCGCTGCTTGGCGTCGTGCAAGTTGATTGAATCCGGATAGAACGCGGATAGCGCGCCGACCAGACCGGTCATGACCGCCATCGGGTGCGCATCACGTCGGAACCCACGCAGGAAAAACTGCATCTGTTCATGCACCATCGTGTGATTAGTCACGCGGCTGACGAAGTCTTTTTTCTGCGTGGCGTCAGGGAGGTCACCATAGAGCAAGAGGTGGCAGGTGTCCATAAAGTCGCATTTGGTGGCGAGTTGTTCGATCGGATAGCCGCGATATAGCAATTCGCCCTTGTCGCCATCGATGTAGGTGATGGTGGAGTTGCACGATGACGTGGACATGAAGCCGGGGTCATAGGTGAACATGCCGGTCTGCGCGTAGAGCTTTCGGATGTCAATCACATCCGGGCCGTGGGTGCCGCCAAAGACGGGGAGTTCGACTGCTTTACCGTCAGCCAGGGTCAGGGTTGCGTTGCCTTTTGGATTCATTCTTGATCTCCCATAGTTATGGTCATTGTGCCGATTTGATGCGCTCAACCAAGGGATTGAAGCGGTCATCGTCACATCGTTTTCGGCCCATCAGTACGTCCAGCAAATCGTTATCACTCCAGCGCAGTAATTCTTCCAGCAAAGCAATTTCTGTTGCATCGAGCGTTGTCAATTGCGCATCCAGAAAACGCGTCAGGATCAAATCGTTTTCCAACAATCCGCGGCGTGCGTGCCAGCGAATGCGGTCGTGTTTTCGATCTGCGGCGCTATCGTTCATTTGATGGTTCGGGTTCGCGACCTTAAACCCCACGCTTGACCAACATCTCCTTGATTTTGCCAATCGCGAGCGAAGGATTTAGGCCCTTTGGACAGACATCGACGCAATTCATGATGGTGTGGCAGCGGAACAGGCGATATGGATCTTCAAGATTGTCGAGCCGCTCGTTGACAGCTTGATCGCGCGAATCTGCAATGAAGCGGTACGCGGCCAACAGGCCGGCCGGGCCGACAAATTTATCCGGATTCCACCAGAACGAGGGACACGCTGTCGAGCAACATGCGCACAGAATGCATTCGTAAAGGCCATCGAGTTCTAGTCGGTCTTCAGGCGATTGCAGGCGTTCTTTTTCTGGCGGAGGATCGTGGTTGATCACAAACGGCTTAATGGAATTGTATTGCTTGAAAAATTGCGTCATATCGACGATGAGATCGCGAATAATTGGCAGACCCGGCAGTGGCCGCAATTTGACCGGCCCCTGCAAATCGGCAATCTTGGTAATGCATGCAAGCCCATTTTTACCGTTGATATTCATCGCATCTGAACCACAGATACCTTCGCGGCAGGAACGGCGTAGTGCCAACGTATCGTCGATCGATTTGATGCGGATCAGCGCATCAAGCAGCATGCGATCTGACGGCTCGAGCGCAATATCGTATTCCTTGAAATACGGTTTCTGGTCCTGATCGGGGTCGAAACGTTCAATGATAAATTTCATGTTTGGTCTCTTTTTTACATCTCAGCAATTAGTTGTCTTTTCGAGTGGCCCTATCGCGAGAAATCTGCTTTTGTAGTTGCGTTTTCTCAAATTCACGAAAAGCAGATTCCTCGCGTTGCTCGGAATGACAGTGTTAGTAGGTGCGGGCTTTGGGCGCGATGGATTCAGCGGTGAGCGGTTTCAGATTCACCGGTTTGTAATCGAGCTTGTTGCCGTCTTTGTACCAAAGTGTGTGCTTGAGCCAGTTTTCATCATCGCGGCCATTCACAAATCCGGGCCGGTCATGGCAATCCGCGCGATCATGCGCGCCACGGGTTTCCTTGCGTGCTTCGGCTGAGATCATGGTGGCGACAGCGACTTCAATCAGGTTTTCAAGCTCCAACGCTTCGATACGCGCGGTGTTGAAGACCTTCGATTTGTCCTTGATTTCCAGCGTCTTTGCGCGCTCAGCAACTTCCTTGATTTTGGTCACACCCTTCTCAAGCATGTCCGGGAAACGGAACACGCCACAGTGCGCCTGCATGGTTTGGCGCATGGCGTTGCCGACTTCATAAACATTTTCGCCATTCTTCTGCGTGTCGAGGCGCACCAGACGCGCAGCCGAATACGCACCGGCATCTTTCGGTAAATCCAGATGCGTGTTGTTTTCCTTGATGAACTGGATCATCGAGTCACCAGATGATTTGCCCATGACCAGCAAGTCGGTGAGTGAATTGGTTCCCAACCTGTTTGCGCCATGAATCGATGCGCAACCGCACTCGCCCGCCGCGTAAAAACCGTGCACGAGTGAATTGACATTGCCGCCCTTCGGTACGACGACTTCGCCTTTGTAATTAGTAGGTATCCCGCCCATCTGGTAGTGGCAGGTGGGCACGACTGGAATCGGCTCCTTAGTGCAATCGACGTTACCAAACTTCAACGCGATCTCGCGAATGCCCGGCAGCCGTTTATTGATCACTTCCGGACCGAGGTGATCGAGTTTCAACAGGATGTAGTCGTTGTTTGGCCCGGCACCGCGGCCTTCCTTGATTTCAGTCGCCATGGCGCGTGAGACCACGTCGCGGGATGCGAGATCCTTCATGGTCGGCGCATAGCGTTCCATGAAACGCTCGCCATCTTTATTGAGCAGAATGCCGCCTTCGCCGCGCACACCCTCGGTGATGAGTACACCTGCACCAGCCACGCCGGTCGGATGGAACTGCCAGAACTCCATGTCTTCGAGCGGAATGCCTGCACGCGCCGCCATGCCCAAGCCATCTCCGGTATTGATAAAGGCGTTGGTGCTGGAAGCGTAAATGCGCCCGGCACCGCCGGTGGCAAACAGTGTTGCTTTGGCGTGGAAAATCATCATCTCGCCGGTTTCCATTTCCAGCGCGGTGACACCCAAAACATTGCCTTCAACATCGCGAATCAAGTCCAGCGCCATCCACTCAACGAAGAACTGGGTGTTGGCAAATACATTGCGCTGGTAGAGCGTGTGCAGCATGGCGTGGCCGGTGCGGTCAGCAGCGCAACAAGAACGCTGCACTGGCTTCTCACCAAAATTAGACGAGTGACCACCGAACGGACGTTGGTAAATGGTGCCGTTTTCATTGCGATCAAACGGCATGCCGAAATGTTCAAGCTCGATCACCGCTTCGGGCGCTGTGCGGCACATGAATTCGATCGCGTCTTGGTCGCCTAACCAGTCTGACCCTTTGATGGTGTCGTACATGTGCCATTGCCAGTTATCCTCGCCCATATTGCCCAGCGATGCACCGACGCCACCCTGCGCGGCGACGGTGTGCGAACGCGTCGGGAAAACTTTGGATAGAACCGCCACCTTTAAACCGGCGTTGGAAAGTTGCAATGCCGCTCTCAGGCCAGAACCGCCTGCACCAACGACGACTGCATCATATTTACGAACAGGAATTGCCATGACTTAAGCGCCCCAAATGATTGTGACCGACCAAATTGAACATGCCACCAAAAACAGCAACACAGCGACCTGCAGGGTGACGCGAATGCCTGCGGGTTTGATGTAGTCCATCAACACATCCTTGATGCCGATCCAAGCGTGGTAATAAACAGAGAGGAGGAATAGCAGCGCCAGAACACGAAACAGTGGCAGGCGAAACAGCTCCTTCCAATCGGCGTAATTCACGCTGCCTTTGAGCATAAAAAAGCCAATGATGACGACACTGAATAGCACCATGATGACAGCGGTGACGCGCTGCGCCAGCCAGTCCTGCCAGCCGTAGTGCGCGCCTACGGGAATCTTGTTCGCAGCGCTCACCATATCCGCACCCCAACTAATACGGTTGCAATCAGGCCCAACGCCAGCACTACGCGGGCGGAAGTGCGCGCGGGCTCCAGCGCGATGCCAACGTGAATATCAAGCAACAAATAGCGAATGCCGGCAAAAAGATGATGCATATATGACCACACAAAACCGAGCACGATCAGCTTGACGAGAGGCTCGGCGAAGATCGACTTCCACTTATTGAAGTCAGCCTCTGAGCCGAGCGTGCATTGCAATACGAACAACATTGCGGGGATGAGAAACAGGAACATCACCACGCCGGTAATACGATGGAAAATCGATACCAATCCGGGCATCGGTAGATGCAGCAGATTCAGATCGTAGTATTTAGGTCGCTGACGTGAGGAAGGCTGCGGACTGCGCATGGCTGACACCTTTGTAGTTGTCTTTAGCTAGACAGTTGAGAAGGCAAACGAGTGAATTTATGCGGTTGTGGATGACATAGACACGATGTAGTCGCCAGATTTTAATCTGAATGTCGCGGTGCTGCATAGACCGGCAACGCGGCATTGCAAAGTAGCACTGCCTCAGCTGTCGTCGCGTGCTGTTACCGGTAAGATAATGATTTAAATGAAATTATTGCAGCGCATATTGCTTTACCAGAAGGTCAAACAACTGAGCCTGTAATCAAAACCTTTGTGATACTATTTTGTGATACCATTTTAAGTATTCGACATTGCAAAGGTTTTAGCCAGCATGCCTAGTGCAGATAGTGCAATGAGGTATCGCAACTACACCGCGCGTATCGATTACGATGCGCACGACCGCATTTTTGTTGGCCGGGTGCTGGGCATGAGTGCGCAACTGATATTTCATGGCGCGAGCGTAGAGGAGCTCCACGCGGATTTTGAGTTCGCGGTGGATCACTATCTCTCCGAATGTGAGAAAGAAGGTTGCAGCCCTGAGAAGCCCGCCTCAGGCAAGCTTTTGCTGCGGTTGCCGCCCGAAGTACACGTCGCGGCGAGCGTCGCCGCGGCAAGTGCCGGGAAAAGCCTGAATCAGTGGGTTGTTGATACGGTTGCGAAAGCAACTGGCGATTGAACATCCTTCGTCCATATCCCCCACACTGTCGTTTCGAGCGAAGCGAGAAATCTGCTTTTAGGGTGCTATGAAAATAGAGAAAGCAGATTTCTCACCCGATAAAGCCGGGTTCGAAATGACATTGGCGCGGATCAAGCAAGCTCGTTGTAGTACGAATAGCCTTGCGTCAAACAAAGGCCACGACGCCATTCGACAGGTTTGTCGCCGTAGGTGAAAGCAATGCGATCCACGCAGAGCAAAGGCGCGCCCTCGGTCACCTGCAAATGCCCTGCCGCAAATGCGTCTGCAGCAACCGCGCGCAATCGTTCTTCGGCGCGGATCATCCGCAAGCCGTAACCAGTTTCAAGAAAACTGTAAATCGAGCCGCGTGATTCACGAATTTTCTCGATCGTTAAATTCGGAAACAATACGGATGACAGAACGATCTCATCAAGAATAATCGGCACACCTGCAAACACCAACACGCGCCGGATCGCCGTCACCGGTGCGCCCGACTTCAGATCAAGCGCGTTCGCCGCTTCCAGACTCGCCCGGCCGCGCTTTACGTCGATAAAATTTGTCGTCGGATGGACTTTATCCTTATTGCCCTTGTCTGGAATAATCCGCAGAAAGCGATATTGATGCTTGGGCTCGGTGTGGGTTGCGACAAACGTGCCTTTGCCTTGGCGGCGAATCAGAATATTCTCGACCGCCAGCGCGTCGATGGCTTTGCGTACTGTCCCCTGGCTTACCTGAAAACGCGCGGCCAGTTCCATCTCCGAAGGAATTGATTCCCCCGGCTTCCACTCGCCTGCGATCAGGCTCTGCGTGAGCAGAATTTTGATCTGGTCATACAGCGGTCGAAAGCTGGGACCGGGAACATTATTTTGCATGGAAACGTTGTTACCGGAGGCGCCCTTGAAGGCAACTGGTTGATTTTGCATGGATGTTAGCACGACCAAGTGAATGACTTGGTGCATTGTATGTCTTATATAAGATATAAGTCCATTGACATTTAAGTGGGTGCGTCATAATATTGTTGCACTGCGCAAACACAATTCCGAACGTTGTACGAATGACATTTCAGAAAACATGACGCCTTATCTACGCCCCCGCCGCTCGATGCTCTACGTTCCCGGTTGCGCGCCGCGCTACCTGCACAAAGCACGCACACTGAAGGTCGATTCGCTGATTTTCGATCTCGGCGATTCGGTGCTGGTGGAAAACAAGGAAAGCTCCCGTAGCCAGATTGTTGAAGCCATCTTGCAGGGCGGCTTCGGACGCCGTGAGAAAGTGATTCGTGTCAACGATCTTGATTCGCCTTGGGGCATCGACGACATTAAGGCAGCCGCCGATATTGGCGCGGATGCCATTCTGTTTCCGAATATCGAAAGCAAATCTGACGTGATCGAGGCTTTGTCGGTTCTCGACAAATCTGGCGGCTCTCATTTGCCGATCATGGTCATGATCGAAAGCCCACTCGCCGTGCTTCGCGCGGAGGAAATCGCTTCTGCATCTGACCGCATCGCATGCATGATCATGGCGACCAGCGATTTGCTCACCCAGTTGCATGGCCACAAGACACCTGATCGTCTGGCGCTGCATTATTCGCTCTCGCACGTGTTGCTGGTGGGACGCGCCTACAAGCGCGGCGTGATCGACGGTATCAGTGTGGATATCAAGGACATGCACTCTTTTGAATTGGCCTGCCGCTTGACGCGCGATCTTGGCTTCGATGGCAAGTCGCTCGTGCATCCCAATCAGTTGGCGTATTGCAACGATGCGTTCACACCAAAGTCAGTCGAAATTTCGCACGCGCATGAGGTGATCTCCGCACTGGAAAAAGCCCATCACGAAGGCCGCGGCACCATCATGCTAAATGGCCGTCTCGTCGAGCATCATCATGTCAATGCCGCCAAGCGCTTGTTGGCGTTGGTGGAAATGACCAAAGAGTTGGAAGTGGCGTAGACCGGATGAGCAACTCGGACAATTCCGCTCGCTCATTGACACGTCCAATAGGCGGCTATTTCTTCGAGCATTACCATGTCGGCCAGAAATTTCGCCACGCGATACCACGGACGATCACGCAGGGTGATGTAGCGCTTTATCAAGCGCTGACCGGCTCGCGGTTACCGCTTCATTGCAGTGAACCGTTTGCGCAATCGCTCGGCTACCCGTCAATGCCGGTAGACGATTTACTGGTGTTCCACATCGCCTTCGGCAAAACAGTGCCCGATATTTCGTATAACGCGGTGGCCAATCTCGGCTATGCAGATTGCCGGTTTCTCCAACCCGTTTTTATCGGCGATACTCTACGCACCGAAACCGAAATCATCGGGTTGCGCGAAAATTCAAACGGCAAGACTGGTGTGGTACACGTACGCTCGCATTGCTTCAATCAGCGCAATGAAATGATGCTGACATGGATTCGTTGGGTGATGGTGCATCGTCAGGAATCGGTCGTCTCCCCGTCAAGCACGGCGCAGGGTGTAATTGATTCGCCCGCGCAAGTCGCGCCTGATTCGATTGCCGCGCCACCCTTCCTGAAACGAAGCAAAGACATGAAAACCGCAACGGGCGGCGCGCGGTTTTGGGAAGACTACCCTGCAGCAAACACCGAAGAGTTTCATAGTCCGCCGCAGTCCGGTCAGCCGCCATGGCAGTTCGAGCCGATCAAACATCCTGCCGGGATGACGATTGACGAAACCGATCACACGCTTGCGACGAAGCTCTACCAAAATACGGCGCGAGTGCATTTCGATTTGCATCACATGAAAGATTCACGCTTTGCGCGTCGACTGGTTTACGGCGGCCATGTCATGTCGATTTGCCGTGCGCTTTCTTATGATGGTCTTGAAAACGTCCTGTCGATTGCCGCCATCAATAGCGGCACGCATCACAATCCCACGTTTGCAGGCGACACCTTGTTTGCGATCTCGCTACCCATCCTGAAGTGGCCGATCAATGCGGCAGTCGGCGCATTGCGGCTTCATCTTGTCGGCTACAAAAATATCGATCCAAACTCTGCCGCGTTTGCAGATGCAGCTGAACACCTGAAAGTGCTGTCGCTCGACTACACCGTATTGATGCCGCGTCGCTTGAAATGAGGAATCCATGAGTCAGCCTGTCCACCCCAGCAAAGCACTATTCGTCGGCGAAAAGCCATTCCCGGTTATCCCATCCTGCGAACATTTCGCCGGCAGCGAAAAACTCATCGGCAAGGCGCTGGAACTGCAGGACAAACTTGGCCCGGTATTCGACATCACTTGTGACTGCGAAGACGGTGCGCCAGCGGGTCAGGAAAAAGCCCATGCAGAAATGATCGTACGCGTACTCACGTCTGACGCCAACAAATACAAAATGGCCGGCGCGCGCATTCACGACTACTCCCACGCGCTGTGGAAGCAGGATGTGGACATCCTCGTGGCTGGTGCCGGCAAGGTGCTGGCATACATCACCATCCCTAAATGCACTGCATTTAATGAAGGCGAAGAAATGATCGCCTACATTGAAAGCGTCTCGAAGAAGGCAGCCATCAGCCGCAATATTCCCATTCATATATTGGTCGAAACGCACGGTGCATTACGTGATGCGCAACGTCTGGCCGCACTGCCTAACGTGCAGGTGCTCGATTTCGGCTTGATGGATTTTGTCTCCGGCCATCATGGTGCCATTCCCGCTTCCGCCATGCGCTCACCTGGGCAATTCGAACATCATCTGCTGGTACGCGCCAAAGCAGAAGTTGTTGCTGCTGCACTTGCTAGCGGTGTCGTGCCTGCGCACAACGTTTGCCTGGATCTAAAAAACACTGAAGTCGTGATGGCAGATGCGAAACGCGCGCGCTACGAATTCGGTTTTTTACGCATGTGGTCGATTTATCCGGCACAAATTACCGCCATCGTCGATGCAATGAAACCTGACTTGTCCGAGGTTGAAGACGCCGCCAACATTCTGCTCGCCGCGCAAACTGCAGATTGGGGGCCTATACAGTACAAGGGCGAACTGCATGACCGCGCCACCTATCGCTATTTCTGGGAAATCTTGCAAAAGGCGAAGGTGACTGGCGTTAAAATATTGGACTCGGCCGATCAGGCTTTTTTCTCCTAAGCCAATATGACAACCTCCTCCCCGGGCAGTAAATTTCGCCAAGCCCTCGTTGATGAAAAACCGCTGCAAATTGTCGGCGCGATCAATGCTTACACCGCGCGCATGGCGCAGGCCACTGGCTACAAGGCACTCTACATTTCCGGCGGCGGTGTGGCAGCAAATTCGCTCGGCATGCCGGATCTGGGCATCAGTACGATGGAAGATGTGCTCACCGATCTGCGTCGTATCACCGATGTCACCACTTTGCCGGTGATGGTCGATATCGATACTGGCTGGGGCGGCGCATTCAACATCGCTCGCACCATCAGGTCATTTCAAAAAGCCGGTGCGGCGGCGGTGCACATGGAAGATCAGGTCGGTACCAAGCGTTGCGGCCATCGTCCAGGTAAGGAAGTGGTGACGCTTGAAGAAATGGTGGACCGCGTCAAAGCTGCCGTGGATGCGCGTACCGATCCGGGATTTGTCATCATGGCGCGCACCGATGCACTGGCGGTCGAGGGTATCAATGCTGCAATCGATCGTGCCTGCGCTTATGTGGAGGCCGGTGCCGACATGATTTTTCCGGAAGCCATGACTGCGCTGCCGATGTATCAGCAATTCAAGGATGCGGTGAAGGTGCCGATACTTGCCAACATTACCGAGTTCGGCCACACACCACTTTTCACCACCGCTGAATTAGCCTCGGTGAACGTCGATATGGTTTTGTATTGCTGCGGGGCCTATCGGGCAATGAACAAGGCCGCGCTCAATTTTTATCAAACGCTGCGCGCCGAGGGCACACAAAAGAATGCGGTGCCAACGATGCAGACACGCGCCGAACTATATGAGTATCTGGGTTATCACACGTATGAACAAAAGCTGGACGCGCTGTTTGCTGCAAAAAAGTAAACTCTAGCACTGGCGCAGCTTTCAGAGGCATTTTGCCTAAAGAGCCTCGCTAATGCTTGTTCTACGCGAATAGTCAATAAGGGACAACGACATGGCCGTATTGAGAATTGATCATGTTCAGGTTGCGGTTCCATGGGGCAAGGTGCCTGAGGCGCTCGCGTTTTACGAAGGCGTGCTGCAATTTTCCCGCATCCCCAAACCAGCAGAACTCGACCAAAGCGGTGCATGGCTTACGCAGGGTCCGGTGAACCTGCATTTGGGCGAAGAGAAAGAATTCGAGGCGTCACGACGCGCGCACCCTGCGTTGTTAGTCGACAACATCGATCAACTGCTTGAAAACGCAAAACGCGGAGAGCATCCGTTGCGCATCGATGATGGCCCTGCAGGCTATAAGCGCGCCTCCGTGTTTGACCCGTTTGGCAATCGCATTGAACTGATGCAGAAACTGTAGATTCGCTTGAACCTGAATGAATCAAAATATGTGCGCACAGGTATTGCGCACCTCACGATGGAGAACATGAAATGAGCACCGCAGCAATTGAAACGCCGGCACCAACTGGCCCCAAGGCAAAAAAATCCGTCGCGCTTTCCGGCGTCGTTGCAGGCAACACCGCGCTTTGCACAGTCGGCTTAACCGGCAATGATCTCCACTACCGTGGCTACGACATTCTCGATGTCGCTGAGGCCTGCGAGTTCGAGGAGATCGCGCACTTGTTAGTGCACGGTAAATTACCGAATGCATCTGAGCTGGCCTCATACAAAGCGAAATTGAAATCGATGCGTGGCATTCCGATGGCAGTGCAGGATGTACTCGAAGCGCTGCCCGCCTCCACTCACCCAATGGACGTATTGCGTACCGCCTGTTCCGTACTCGGCTGCGTGTTGCCGGAAAAAGACGACCACAATATCGCCGGTGCGCGCGACATTGCCGACCGCATGATGGCTTCGTTCGGCTCAATGCTGCTGTACTGGTACCACTTCGCCGTAAACGGGAAATGTATCGATGTGGAAACCGACGACGATTCGATTGGCGGCCATTTCCTACATTTGCTGCACGGAGAAGAGCCAAGCGAGCTGGCGGTGCAAGCCATGCATACCTCGTTGGTGCTTTACGCGGAACATGAATTCAATGCATCAACATTCGCGGCTCGCGTTATTGCCGGTACGGGGTCGGATATGTATTCGGCGATTACCGGCGGCATCGGGGCATTACGCGGACCCAAACACGGCGGCGCAAATGAAGCCGCATTTGATATTCAAAACCGCTATGACGGCCCGGACGATGCAGAAGCTGACATCGTCAAACGTGTGTCGGAAAAACAAGTCGTCATCGGCTTTGGTCATCCCGTCTACACCGTCTCTGACCCGCGAAACGTTGTCATCAAACGCGTGGCAAAACGTTTGTCGGAAGACGCAGGCAACATGAAGCTCTATGACATTGCGGATCGTTTGGAAGCGGTGATGTGGCGCGAGAAAAAAATGTTCCCCAATCTCGACTGGTTCTCTGCCTGCTCGTATCACATGATGGGTGTGCCGACCTCAATGTTCACGCCGCTATTCATCATTTCGCGCACCTCAGGCTGGGCGGCACACGTGATTGAGCAGCGTATCGACGGCAAGATTATCCGGCCGAATGCCAATTACGTGGGGCCGGACGACATGAAGTTTGTGCCGATCAAAGACCGCAAGTAATTGCACAAGCTATACACCGCGCTCCAACCGCATCACGTTTCGTGGAATCAACATGAACACCGCATTTCGCAAACCGCTTCCCAGTACCAAACTGGATTATTTCGATGCGCGTGAGGCAGTCGACGCGATCCAGCCAGGCGCATGGGCGAAACTGCCCTACACTTCGCGTGTGCATGCCGAGAATCTCGTGCGCCGCTGCGATCCGGCGATGCTAGATGCGTATTTGAAGCAGCTCATCGAGGTGAAGCGCGATCTCGATTTCCCCTGGTTCCCGGCGCGGGTGGTATGCCATGACATCCTTGGCCAGACTGCGCTGGTGGACCTGGCCGGTTTGCGTGATGCCATCGCGGACCAGGGCGGCGACCCGGCGAAAGTAAACCCGGTCGTGCCGGTACAACTGATCGTCGATCACTCGCTCTCGGTGGAATGCGGCGGCTTCGATCCTGATGCATTCACCAAAAACCGCGCCATCGAAGATCGACGCAATGAAGACCGCTTCCACTTCATCGAGTGGACGAAGTCCGCCTTCGACAACGTCGACGTGATCCCGGCAGGCAACGGCATCATGCACCAGATCAATCTGGAAAAAATGTCGCCGGTCATTCACGCTCAGGATGGACTTGCCTTTCCCGACACTTGCATCGGCACAGACAGCCATACGCCGCACGTCGATGCGTTGGGGGTGATTGCAATCGGTGTCGGTGGACTTGAGGCGGAGAATGTGATGCTGGGCCGCGCCTCATGGATGCGCCTGCCCGAGATCGTTGGTGTGGAGCTCACTGGCAGGCGGCAGCCGGGCATTACGGCCACCGACATCGTGCTGGCGATGACCGAATTTCTGCGCAAGTCGAAAGTGGTTGGCTCCTATCTGGAATTCCGCGGTGAAGGCGTTGCCTCACTCACGCTGGGTGACCGTGCCACGATTTCCAATATGGCACCGGAATATGGCGCCACGGCGGCGATGTTCTTCATCGACCAGCAAACCTTGACCTACCTGCGCCTCACCGGTCGCGAGGACGAGCAGGTGAAGCTGGTCGAGACTTATGCGAAGACAGCGGGCCTCTGGGCCGACGATCTCGTCAACGCCGTCTACGAGCGCACACTGGCATTTGATCTCTCAAGCGTCGTGCGCACAATGGCAGGACCTTCTAATCCGCACGCGCGCGTCTCGACGACCGATCTGGCAAGCAAGGGCATCGCCGGGCCGTGGGAAGAAACACCAGGACTGATGCCGGATGGCGCTGTCATCATCGCGGCGATCACCAGTTGCACCAACACCTCCAATCCGCGCAATGTCATCGCGGCCGGCTTGCTCGCCCGCAATGCCAATCGCCTCGGTCTCACCCGCAAGCCATGGGTGAAGAGCTCGCTGGCACCCGGTTCCAAGACCGTCGCGCTGTATCTTGAAGAAGCCGGCCTGAAAACAGAACTGGAAAAGCTCGGCTTCGGCATTGTTGCCTTCGCCTGCACCACCTGCAACGGTATGTCGGGCGCGCTGGATCCTGTTATCCAGAAGGAGATCATCGACCGCGACCTGTACACGACCGCGGTGTTGTCCGGCAATCGTAACTTCGATGGCCGCATTCATCCTTACGCCAAGCAAGCCTTCCTCGCTTCGCCGCCGCTGGTGGTGGCCTATGCCATCGCCGGTACGGTGCGTTTCGACATCGAGCGCGATTCATTCGGTAACGACACGAACGGCAATCCGATCCTGCTGAAAGACCTGTGGCCCAACGATGAGGAGATCGACGCCATCGTCGCGAGCAGCGTCAAACCCTCGCAATTTCGCCAGGTGTACATTCCGATGTTCGAGGAACGTGCTGCTGCCGGCGCGCGAGCCAAGCCGCTATATGACTGGCGCCCGCAGAGCACCTACATCCGCCGCCCGCCGTATTGGGACACAACCGGGGAAGGGGCGATTGGCGGCGAGCGCACGCTCAAGGGCATGCGACCGCTGGCGGTGTTGCCGGACAATATCACCACCGATCATCTGTCGCCCTCGAACGCAATCATGGCCAATAGTGCAGCAGGCGAATATCTGACGAAGATGGGCGTACCAGAAGAAGACTTCAATTCCTATGCCACCCACCGCGGCGACCATCTCACTGCGCAACGCGCAACGTTCGCCAATCCGCAATTGGTGAATGAAATGGCTATCGTGGATGGCGTCGTGAAAAGAGGATCGCTGACGCGCGTTGAGCCTGAAGGTAAGGTCATGCGCATGTGGGAGGCGATAAAAACCTACATGAACAGGAAGCAGCCTCTCATCATCATCGCTGGCGCCGACTACGGGCAAGGTTCCTCTCGCGACTGGGCAGCCAAGGGCGTGCGTCTCGCGGGCGTGGAAGCAATCGTCGCTGAGGGGTTCGAGCGCATCCACCGCACCAACCTGATTGGCATGGGCGTGTTACCGCTGGAATTCGAGACGGGCACCAATCGCAAGACGCTGGCCATTGACGGCAGCGAGACGTTTGACGTCATCGGCGAACGAACGCCGCGTGCAACGCTGACGCTCGTCATCACGCGCAAGAACGGTGAACAAATCAATGTGCCGGTCACCTGCCGCCTCGATACAGCAGAAGAAATTTCCGTCTACGAGGCGGGCGGTGTGCTGCAGCGCTTTGCCAATGATTTTCTTGAATCGGCGAAGGCTGCATAGGCGTCACCAAAGCAGAAGCCGCATTGGTCCGATCAACGCATAACCAAGTCGTCACAGGTAAACAT
>JANNRY010000345.1:0-5466 GCA_031401935.1 Betaproteobacteria bacterium
AAATACGCTTGCTCGTTGTTGTGCTTGGAGGAACCGATCCAGTACACCGCATCCGGGCCGCTTTCCTTTTTAATCTTCGTCATCAGGTCGCCGATCTCGTTGATAGCCTGTTCCCAGCTGATGCGTTTATATTTGCCACCGACCAGTTTCATCGGATATTTCAGGCGGTGCTCACCGTGACCATGCTCGCGAATCGCGGCACCCTTGGCGCAGTGGGCACCGAGGTTGATCGGTGAATCAAACACCGGCTCTTGCCGTACCCACACGCCGTTTTGCACGACTGCATCGATGGCACATCCGACTGAGCAATGGGTGCATATGGTGCGTTTCACCTCAAGCTTGCCGTCACCAGCGCCTGGTGCGGCCGCTTCCGCTTTTCTGACCATGGAGAACGGTAATTGCGACGCGAACGCGCCCGCGCCCGCGACCATGCCAGAGCGGCGCAGAAACGCGCGACGGTCCATGGTACCAATGGCCTGATTCGCCTTGAGTGCTAATCCACCAATTGCACCAACGGTGCCGTTTTGTACACGACTACTGGATTTTTTTGTCAGCAACATGATCGTTCTCCTTGCCTACAATTTGGTGGTTTCGTAATACTGTGCGATGTGTGGTGTTACGTGGTAACCCTTTGGCTTCGACGGCTTGCCATCGACATTCGGTGTTTCAACAACTCCCGTCGCATTTCCGCCAGCAACCACTGCTGCGACAGCACCGGCACTCGCAATTGTTGCGCCTAACAAAAAATTTCTGCGTGCATTCGGCGTCGTAGTTTTGGATTCAGGTTTCATGGCGGAACTCCTTGGTGTGAATGGAGACATCGATCAACGGACTATCGTGTAAAACGAATGTGCACTACATTTCAAAAGCGTGAATTTCAATCTGGAAAAAGACCCGGGCGAACCCGGCAACCCGCTTATAGTAATTTGAATTTTCATTATTTATTGTTGCGTCGCAGCATTCGAGTACCCACGACTTTAGGTGCTTCGAGAAGAATGCTCTTTGTTCATCCAGCGTCGCGGGTGCGCTTGCAACATCTCCCATGATCAGGGCGCGCATTACATCGCAGAGTGCGGCCAGATGGTCTTCGGTTTCGCGCACTGTGCTGTCCCGCGAAAAACCCATACGGACGAGATCGGTACGCAATTCTGCCAGCGGTTTTTCATTCATGAACCCCGCCTGATAGTACGATCCATACAGCATCACCGGCGGACGTCCGATGCCGATAAAAAGTTGCTCGAACTCTTCGGTCAACGCATCCGACGTCACAACGCCAGACGCTGCGGCAAGTGCGGTCCATGCTTTTGCGAGTGCGTGTGCATCGTTTGCGGTCGGCTCAGGAGCGATCATGATCGCCTGCAAAAGTCGGTCATCAGGCGCGTGATAAAACAGATTTGCCAGTAGCGCATAAAAATCTGCGCGCACCTGATCCTCTTCGCCAGTCACACGTGGCTGCTCAAAGCGAATCGCTTGCTGGGCACTCATGATTGTTGCCCCGCAGATTTGCCAGTGAGAATGGAATATTCCTGCTTGTTCGACATCATGTCCACAACGCGACAATCGGCGCACATCTGCAAACGCTTCAGCTTTCCTTCACCCTGAAACATCGAATGTCCGGCGAGCTTGCCCAGCATATTGTCGATCATCTGTTTGGTGCCGAGTGGTTTGCCGCATGAAATACAGTCGAACGGCTGAGCGTCGTTCAACACGACTTCAGTTTTCCGTGCGTCACCCAGCAACAGGCGCGGGAAGAGTGCGATAGCGTTCTCCGGACAGGTGTTTTCGCAGAGCCCGCACTGCACACAGTTACGTTCCAAAAATCTGAGTTGTGGAATTTCTCCACCGTCCATCAGCGCCGATTCCGGGCACGCGCCAACGCAGGCCATGCACATGGTGCACTTTTGCTTGTCGATACTCAATGCGCCGTAAAGGCTTCCTGCAGGCAGCGCAATTTCTGCCGGACGCACTTTCGCGTGGCGCATGAAATGTTCAATCACAAATTCCAGTGCGCCGCGCTTGTCATTGGATAAATTGAACCCGGCAGCCACTGGCGCGATTTCGCCGGGCGCAATGTTCCGTAACCCGTCGGCAGAAATTACGCCATCGCTCAACACCAATAACGAAAAGTGCGCGCCCGAAAACCCCAGCGCGTGCAGAATTGTTTCTCCAAGCGCCATTTCGGTTTTCAGTGCGGCCAGATATTGTGGTGCCTCGCTGCCCGTCGCCAAAATCGCGACATGCCCCGCGCCGTAAGCGATTGCGCCAAGCAAAACATCTAGCCCCGTGGAGGCCACGTGCCATGTTTCCAGCGGCAGAAAATTGGCCGGCAAGCCATCGCTGTCGGCATTGCCTGACTTGGCCAGCGCAATAATTGCTTCGCGCCCGTCGGTGGCATTGTGGAACAAAACAACCGGTGCTGCTCCCTGACCTTTGGCCGCCACCCGATAAGCGTTGAGCATCGTTTTTAATTGCGATCCACGATCAGCCACCAGTGGATATTGGTAACTCATCGCGCCGGATGGGCATACGGTAGCGCAGGCACCGCAACCCATGCAGAGATGCGGATCAATTTTTACAATATCGCCGAACGATGAGATCGCCTCAGCGGAACATATATCGATGCATTTGTTGCAGCCGGCTTTCTTTGAACGACTGTGCGCGCAAATCGATTCCTTGTATGCGAAAAATTTGGGCTTTTCGAATTCACCGACCATATCGGGTAATTCTGCCCGCGCTCTTGCTAACGAAGTCGCATCAACTGCGTGAAAATATCCTTGTGGTGGTTGATGCATCGCAAACAAAGGCGCGGCGCGCAGGTCCAACACAAGATCGAATGGGGCCGTTTGTGTTGGTGTTGCTGCGGCGCCTGCAATTGGCGCAAACACCAACTCAAATGCGCCCAGATAGCCACGTAGTGACATCAATGTTCCGGACACAATTTCTGTCTCATCAATAATCGGCGGCGCTGCTGCTCCGGTCCAGAGCACGGCAATTGTCAGCTGAGCATCCAAGCCTTCAATTGCCTGCGCAACTTGACTCGCCTCGTCTGCAATAACGAGCAGCCGACCGCTCGATTCGTAAGAAACGCTTGCCACCGGCGACAATGGCGGCAACTGTGCGAATGCCTGCATGGCGGCGTTCTTGGCGATGATGGAAATGTGCTGCCCAGAATTTATCGGCTGACGTAGTGCGGACTGCGCGTTGGCCGCAGATTCGGCGGCAAAAAATGTAAATGCTTTATGGCCTGAGCGATCAACGTCCGCCCCTGCGTGCCCGACTGCTGTAGCTACCTCCACCGCAGCATCTGCTTCGCTGTTTTCGCGAATGATTGCCATTTTTGCTTTTTCACCTTTGCGCCCAACACGTTGGAGCGCCATTGAGGATTCTACAAGCAGTATTACTGATAGAACACAATTTTTTATACAGGCGTTTGTTACTTAGCCGCCACCTGGCGATGCGACGCAGTCTTATTGGCGACTATTGAGTATTTGTGCCCCGATATTCAGTCCGGAGAGTGTTTCAAATTATTGTTGCTGGCTGGGTCGGCTCCGCACTTGTCGGTCGCTTCGATTGCTGGCGGCATTGGTACAGCAGCGTCTGGCAGCGACGCAACTGGCGCGCTCGTTTCTGCGGCAGCAACATTCTTTTTTTCCTCTTCGTCGTCAAACAATTTCAGCGTTTTTGAAATGCTCATTTGCCGAATGATGTCCATCGATAACGGCGACTCGATGGAGTAATCGTCGATGTAGGTATCGAGACGATCCATCACGTTGTAATGCGGATCGGTGAAGAGTTTTTTCATGGCCTGATTGCGCAACTGTGGATCGACATCCTTGGCCATGAACGGCGAGAAGTCAGATTGCGCTGTTAGACCGTCGAGCGCAGGTAGCGGCTGAGACAAAGCTGAATCAGGCAAAGTCCTCTCTGGACGGGCTTCTTCAGCCATTTTATGCCTGGGAAGCCCGCCAATACTGGAGTTTTTATTTTCTGTGTTTAGAGAGCCAACACTGCTTTGCGAGTCGGCTAACGGCGTCGATTCAGCTTTGTCGTCTTCGCCCGCATGCTTTACCCGCGACCAGCGCGAAAGAAATGATTCATCGGATTTGACCTCCGTTTTCTTATCGACTGTCATCGCATTCCGTTCTTGTATCGCCCATCTTTGCTCTCAAATGATCTTGGCCGGATACGCTGCTTTTTCTCAGGTGGCTGATAATTTTCACGCACCCAGTCCGACAACGCTGCGAAAATATCCGGCGGCATCGCAACGCTTTCCACTTTCTCCTGCGCGTCCATCAATCGTGCGGCCTCGTTGTAGCTCAAGGTCACCAAGTGCGGATAGATTGACACGCCATCTTCCTCTATACGCCAGGTCACAAATACCTTGGGTTCCGGCGCGGTGACGTTGAGGTAATAGCCTTCGCCTTCGTCGCGAAACACCTGTAAAAGAAAACCAGGATAAAGTTTGTGCAAGAGCCCTTCGCGCTCCATCAGCACGCGTGGTTCAGCCGCACTGCCGTCGTCGGGCAACACACCGGCTAGCTGCCACTTTTCGCTTTGCCAGCGGTTGTCGACGGCAATGCGTTCCATCACGACAGAAATAGCGAACGCCAATTTTTCCAATTCAGTTCCATCAATTGCGCCACAAAATTGTGGCGGCCTCGTGTGTGCTAGTTTCTCACAACGCCATCAACGTGTAGAAATGTGTAGAGGGCTCATCAGAACCAACCATCAATTCCGTTATCCTATACACATGCCGATAAGAGACACCATCAATATTATCCCCATTGCAGATATCCGTTGCCTGCGCATTCCGACGCTCGCAAGTGCCGTCGATGCGCGTGTGCTCGCAGACACGCGTGGCCGACGTCTGCGCGATCTGCGCATCTCGGTCACAGACCGTTGCAATTTCCGTTGCACTTACTGCATGCCCAAGGAAGTGTTCGACGCCAATTACGATTTTCTACCGCACGCAGAATTGCTGACGTTCGAGGAAATCGTTCGTGTCGCGAAAATTTCGCATGAACTCGGTGTGGAAAAGATCCGCCTCACCGGTGGCGAACCTTTACTGAGGAAAGGTATTGAGCGCCTCATCGAAATGCTCGCCACCACCTTGCCCAGTGTTGATTTAACACTCACCACCAACGGCAGCGCGCTCAAGGCAAAGGCACAAAGCCTTAAAGATGCAGGCTTGAAGCGTGTCACCGTGAGCCTCGATTCACTTGATGATGCGACCTTCCGCGCGATGAACGATGTCGATTTCCCGGTTGGGAAAGTGTTGGAGGCTATCGATGTTGCGGCGACGGCGGGCTTGGGGCCGATCAAGATCAACATGGTCGTGAAGCGTGGCGTGAATGATCACCAAATTGTCGATATGGCGAAGCACTTCAAAGGTTCAGGCCATATTGTGCGATTTATCGAATTCATGGATGTCGGCGCGACCAATGGCTGGTGCATGGATGATGTGAT
>JANNRY010000346.1:0-2626 GCA_031401935.1 Betaproteobacteria bacterium
AGACACTTTATGTCTGCAAAGCCCACCAGATGGCGATCTACGTTTTAATGCGCCGCTGTCCTACATGCGACACCCTTGTCGCCACACGGCAACACAATTACCCCATATAAATCAGTGATTTAAGAAAACAGCGCTAAAAGCGTCGGGCAACAGCTACGGGTGTTTTTGGTCGAAGTTTATTCAATCCCTTTCAATTCAATCACTTAGAAATTGGCACGACAAGTGCAATGACCGGTACTGATGCCCGCATATATCCAAAAAACACCCATTCTTAAAAGGGAACACCATGGCTCAACCCACTTCTCACTTTTCTCGCATGCTCGTTCGATGCGGATTCGCGAACGTGATCCTGTTTTGGCTGATGACGTCTGTGAGCGCAATTGCGCAGACGTCCAACTGGGTGGGCGTCCATCTTATTTACACGCCATCCACCGGGTCCTATAACTACGCGCTGGCCGCAGCGACGGCAGCCGGTGAGCGCGATGACGGCGTGAAATTCAAGGTACAGACAAACGCCGCCGCGATCGAAGGTCAGACTGCGGTCGCATTGCAACGGCTCACATTTGCGCCGCAAGGCCGGGAGACGCTCACCGCCAGTACGAGTGAAGTGGCGAATTTACGGGCGCAGGGTTGGCGGCTGGAGGGAACGTTAGGGTATATCGCGACGCAAAAAACGGCGAACACCGTTGCGCTATACCGTTCAACGCATGAATCGTTCAAGCTAAATCTTTACACAACAAAAGTACCGGGCAAAAATTTCCTGGTCGATACGTTTGGCTGGCGCGATGTAGAAATCGTCGGCTACGTCATGCCTGCAACCGACAGCAGCGCCACCGGTGTCGGCACCACAACCACGATGGGTTCGCGGACAATGCCGATGGTGCCGCTGGGCATGCCAACCGTCACCACCTTTGCGCCAGCAAGTGGTGCGGTCGATAGTGTGATCCAGATTAGCGGCGGTAATTTTGCCGACACCACCACGGTGCGTTTCAACGGCGTTACTTCTGCCAGCGTCACAAAGACTTCATCGAGCACCTTGCAGGCAAAAGTGCCGACCGGTGCGACCAGTGGCAAGATCAGTGTTACCACAACCGGCGGCACCGCGACATCCACCGCCGACTTTACCGTCACCGCCACGCCGGTCCCAGCGACGCCGACGATTGCGACCTTCACACCGCAGACCGGCGTGGCCGGTGGAAGCGTGACCATCACCGGCACGAATCTTGTTGGCACTACCAGCGTCAGGTTCAATGGCGTCACGAGTGCTGCCGTCAGTGCGATCACGGCAACATCGTTGCAAGCGACTATTCCCACTACCGCCACCACCGGCAAGATCAGCGTCACCAATCCAGCGGGCACGGCAACATCAACGACTGATTTCACCGTGAGCACAGTGGCGCCACCAGCCGTGGCCGACGCTGCGCATACCGATGCCACGCGCTTCCTCACGCAAGCAACTTTCGGCCCGAAAGCGGCGAGTGTCGCGCGAGTGAAGGCCATCGGTATCTCTGCATGGATCGATGAACAGTTCACCATACCCGCTGCGTTGCACATGGAATACATCAATGCCGCGAAAGCGCGCCGCATCGATGCGATGGGCAAGAGCTACTACGCGGAAGAGGATTCGTACGAAGCGATCTGGCAGCAATGGCTGTTTGGCACAGACGAGCTGCGCGCGCGCATGACGTTTGCGCTTTCCGAATTGATGGTGGTGTCCAATATCGCGCCAGACCTTGAAGCCGATGCGATGTCCTCCTATATGGATACGTTGAACCAATATGCGTTCGGCAATTACCGCGATCTGCTTGGTGCCGTCACGCTGCATCCGACGATGGGCTACTACCTGAATATGCTCGGCAGCGAAAAAGAGGATGCCGCCAACAACAAATTCCCGAATGAAAATTATGCGCGCGAAGTGCTGCAATTGTTTTCTGTCGGCCTCACGATGTTGAATCCGGATGGCTCACGCAAAGTCGATGGGGCTGGCGTGCCAATACCGACCTACGACGAGAGCGTGGTGAAGGGATTTGCGCGTGCATTTACCGGCTGGACGTTTGCGGGCAACAATCCGGCCGACCCGAAAAAATTTGATCGCCCGGAAGAAAGCTGGACGGGCGCCATGATCGCGTTCGCATCCAAGCACGAGACCGGCACCAAGAAACTGCTCAATGGTGTCACCCTGCCCGCCGGCCAAACGCCCGAGAAGGACATGAAAGACGCGCTCGACAATATCTTTAATCATCCCAATGTTGGCCCGTTTGTCGGACGCCAGTTGATTCAGCGCTTTGTCACGTCCAATCCCTCGCCTGCATACGTAGCGCGAATCGCCGCCGTGTTTGATAACAACGGTCGCGGGGTGCGTGGCGATCTTGCCGCCGTGATCAAGGCAGTGTTAACCGACGCAGAGGCACGCACGATATCCCTGAGTGCCGACGCGAAATTCGGCAAGCAGCGCGAACCTGTGATCCGCTTCGCCAATATCCTGCGTGCATTCAATGCCACCTCCGTCAATGGCCGCAACAATATTCACTATCTCGATAGCGCCGATGATGCACTCGGTCAGAGCCCGCTGCTATCACCATCGGTATTCAATTTCTTCTCGCCGTTTTATACCCGGCCGGGTCGC
>JANNRY010000347.1:0-2481 GCA_031401935.1 Betaproteobacteria bacterium
AATGCTACCGAAAGCGAACCAGCCGGTAGTAAAGAAAAAACGGCGCCATGGAACGCTGGAAAGAAGAAATTGACCAAAGCTGCCGTGGAGAAGGGCGTCAGGGCACCATCTGCGCCGCCACAGGTCCTAACCCAACCGCCCCGTGAAACCCGCCAGTCGCGCGAAGCAAAGGCCAACAAAACGTTTATCACCGTAAGCAGCGCAAATCCGCCAACAACACCGATGGCAGGTTTTGGTACCGCTACACCCAAGACCGCGAGCTCGATTAAAGCAAAGCCCGCCGCGGCACCCAAAACAAAGAAGCCAGTGACGTCGCTGGTGACAAAGAAATGAAACCACAAATTATTTTCGGCTTCCACGCCGTAGGCGCGCGGATGCGTACCCGTGCGGAAAGCGTTCGCGAAATTTATGTCGATGCCAAACGTGACGACAAGCGCATGCAGGCATTGATCGAAAACGCCAAGGCCAAAGACCTGCGGATCATGCTGGTTGACGGTAAGCGCCTCGATGGCATGACCGGCAACGCACGTCATCAAGGCGTGGTCGCGAATGTGGAAGCGACGGTATTGCCACAGTTTGTCGATGACGTGCTGGACCTGCTAACAGTGCCGCCATTGTTGTTGCTGCTCGATGGCGTCACCGACCCGCACAATCTAGGTGCTTGCTTGCGCGTCGCGGATGCGGCGGGCGCACACGCAGTGATCGCGCCCAAGGACAGAAGTGTCGGACTTACCGCCGTCGCCATGAAGGTCGCGTCTGGCGCGGCTGAATCGATTCCCTACATCACCGTCACCAATCTCGCCCGTACCCTGCGCGAATTGAAAGACCGTGAGATCTGGATCGTCGGTGCCGATGAGGACGGTGATTCCTCGCTGTTCGAAGCAAAGCTTGACGGTCCGCTCGCGTGGGTGCTCGGTGCCGAAGGTGAGGGCCTGCGTCGCCTCACCCGCGAGAACTGCGATCAAATCATCAGCATCCCGATGTTCGGCGCGGTCGAGAGCCTGAACGTATCGGTGGCGTCAGGTGTGTGCCTGTTTGAGGCGCGTCGGCAGCGGGAAAGTGCGATTGTAAATAGTTGAATACTAGCACTGGAGAGGATTTCAGGCGGAAAATGCTTGTAAAGCCGCGCCAAATGGCGACCTACATGCCGAAGTCGGTTGAATCAAGTATTACACTAGGATAATGGACGATACCTCAACCCTGCAAACGCGCGTTCCGCTTCTGCTGCCGCGTTATTTCTCTTGGCGCGCAGTCGCGCTGGTGATGGCCGAGAAGTTTGGCCTGCGCGGGTTGCGCATTGCGGTAATGGTGCTCGCGCCGGTGATCTATTTTTGGTGGAAACAATGCGATTCGTTTCTTTGCGTCTTGCTCTATGTCGCTGCCGCGGCCGCCCTGGTTTCAATTATTTTGATGGTGTGGACGGCCAAAGAGGCGCTCGATAAATTCGCGGTCCAGCATGCACACAACGCCTGGCTGGTGCTGAATGAGCAGGGCATCGGTGGCGAATCCGGCGCAGCACGATTTTCGATCCCATGGGATCAATTCCGTCGCGTTGTCGAACGTGGTCAATGCTGGCTGCTCGAAACCCATCAAGGTGCGTGGATGGTGCTACCCACGACCCACTTCACCCGTGAGGCGTGGGCGATCATGCGTGCCCATCGCTGCGTGCCCTTGGGAAAACGGCGCTAATAAAATAACGCGCGCGTTAGCCGTGACTACCCGCACTCGACAGCGACCTCACCTCATCTTCAGTAAGCACCGGCCCATCCAGCGTGCAGCGGGCATCCTGCGTTTCGGACGTGCGAAAACGCGCGATCATTGGCTTTAACTCTTCCTTGATGTATTTCTCTTCAAAGCCGTTGAAGAGGTGCCCGAACAGTCCGCGCTTTAAGTCGCTCGTGCCCATGATCCAGTCGGCCACCGGGAACGTGAGATTCATGTTCACGTGCATCATGATGCCCATATTGTGATGTGCGGTATGGTGGCGGCGAATGGTGTTGATGAAGGGCGCGTTGCGAACGAGCCAGTTGTCCTGAACGTGGCAGCAATAGTGAAACGTCTCATACACCATGTAGTGGCCGATCATGGTCACGAAAGTCACATACCCCGCATTGGTGTTGATGAGTGTCGCCATCGCAAGCGAGATGAGGCCGCCCGCAACGGCGAGAACAGCGAGTACGCGCCAGGGAAAAAACACGATCCTGAATTCTTTGATCGTGCTGATGGTGACGTCGTTATCGGTGAAATATTGGTGATGCTGGCGGGTGTGGCGGTCGTAAATTGAGCGCAACGCGAACACATCGCGCAGCCGGTGCATGATGAATTTGTGCATGCCCCACTCGACGAAATTGCCCGCGAGTGCCACGGGAATCACCAGCAGCCATTCCCAGCGCGCGTCCTGCATGCGGCTCAAGCACCACCAGATGCCGCCGATGCCCGCCGAGTACATCACGCCGATATGCACCAGCCCCTGATACCACG
>JANNRY010000348.1:0-18887 GCA_031401935.1 Betaproteobacteria bacterium
CACGGGTATGCTCGTCGGGTCGCCATTACAACCTTCGTCAATGACCAGATCATCGAGGACGAACGGATTCGCCGTCATGTTTGCGTTGTCCGTTTTCTCGATTGCCATCAGCGCCCAAACGCCTCAACTACGACTCGGTAACCCACAGGTACTTTCATCTCTGGGCACTCCACTATGGGTGAGAATTCCCATCGACGTCGCCGACACGAGCGAGGATGTCACTGCTGCACGCTTTTCACTCGGTGCTCGTCCGCTCAATGCGCCAGTGCCTTTTGTGGAACGTGCCGAAATTGGCCTAGAGCGCCAGGGCAGTAAATATTCGCTGGTGATTCGTTCCAGGACGGCTATCGACGAGCCCGCCATCGGTATTGTGCTTCGCGAGGAATTGCCCAACGGCGTCCGTAGCCGCCAATTCTTCCTGCTGCTTGATCCAGCGCCGGTCTCCACGGCTGTGGTCGTAGATCAGAGCCGCGAATCTGCCGTTAGCGACTCAAGCACGGTATTGGTGCCGGCAAGTCAGTCCATCCCGGTGCCGGCAATTATCGTCAGCCAGCCGCTGAGCGCGGCGCAATCCGCCACGCCGCCAAAGCGGGCAACGCAACACCGCGCGCAAACCCGGTCGCAATCAACCCCAAGGGCGGGTCGAGTCACCGAGACTGGCCCCGCAACGACGGCTGGACCATCGACACTCTCACCATTGGTCGAAGGAAGAACTGCACGGAAAAATCGCAACGCTACGGCGCAACCTAGGGTGGAAGGTGGTCCTCGACTAAAATTGTCTTTTGGAGAAGGCCTGACGACGCGACCGGCAACGACCGAAGCCGAACGCGCCCAGTTACGGATGCGCCAGTTCACGCTAGACATGGATGATCTGACGTCCGGCTTGTTGGAGCGTCAGCACAAAATTACGCAACTTGAAAAGGAACTTGCTGGATTATCGCTGCGTGTCAGTGCCGCCGAAAAATTGCTTGGTACGGCGCCGGCAGTCAGTGCTGCCGCCGTCATGGATAAGGACAAGGCACCCGCTGCGCAAACCGCGCAAGTGGCAGAAGTACCACCTGCACAGATGCCCGCGTCGGAATTAGCACGTCCAGTGGAACCACCGGCAGCGGTGATGCCCGTATCCCCACCAGCGGCCAAAACACGGGTTGATCAACCGGCACAAACACGATCAATGTCAGCGTGGACTTGGTTGCTGATCGGTGCGGGCACGTTGGCAGCCGTGGGCGGCGCGATTTGGGGCGTTCGCCGTATGTTGCGCAGGCGTGATCAAAATTACCGCCTCACGGCACAACGCGCCGAAGATTACGTCTCTGAAGTGTTGGCACAAACGTCCACTAAAAAGCACAAAGCCGACGCAGCCGCAACGTCGCCAGCGACTGCACGTGATAGACCTGCATCGACAAAACTATCCAGCCCGCCAAGTATGCCAACCCCGGATTATTCGCCGCCTGAAATCCATTTCGAACTTCCGGAGTTGCCACCGGCCCCAGACCATGCCTTTCAACAAGCGATGGCCAGTGGAGAATCAACTGCGCAAATTGTGACCCATGTAGTGCCCAAACCAGCTGAAGACGCCGCTTCCAGGCGTATGCGCTATCTGCAAAGCCGCTATCAAGACATCGCCATCTTGATGCCGCCATTGGATGCGCCACAACGGCTGCTTCGACAAGCTGCCACTGTGTACGACGAAGGCGCGACTGATTACGCCAAGCGGTTGCTCAAATATGCGTCCTATAGCAGGCCGTATACCGAAGAATTCTGGCTCGCGTTGCTTGAGCTCCTCTATCGCGAAAAATTTGCCAGTGACTATCTCGTGAACGCCAAGTGGTTCCGCCAATATCATCCTGAATCGCAGCATTGGGATGAACTGTTGCGGATTGGCTATTTGCTGGATGCAAGCGAGCCGTTGTTTGCCATCGCCGCGCATTGGTCGCACGAAGAACCTATCGCAGGTGTGTGGCTGCCATCCAACCCGGGCGAAAAGAAACCGTTACCGTCTCTTTCGCACCTGAAGCTGGAAATTGCCGGGTAAGCCATGCGCGCGAAAACCGCCTTAAGCGACACCACGACCGATTTTGCGCTGGAAAGCGCCGCTGATCGCATAAGCACGATCATGCGTATCGAGTCGTTGTTAGCACCAGAGGCACTTGATCAGGTTCGTAAGGTCTGCTTTGGATTGGCTGACGAAAAATCAACGCTGTCGGTTGGTCAGTTACGGGTGGTGCTGCAACTCGAAGACCACCTTGACTGGCTATTACGCAACGACCAGCCGCGCCTGCAATTGTGGCGGCTTGATGCGCGGCGTCCGAACGCGCTGGCCTTCAGCAAACAGGTCGCGGACATCTGGCAGGCACTTGGCGTGTCGCTCGGTCGCTATGCGCTCGGCGCAGGTGAGTGGGTGAAAACCGCCGATCATGAAACCGGCTTGCTGCCGCTGACCATTGCAGTCGCCCTGCACTGTCACGTCAACGAGATTCGTTGGCGTGCCCGCGGCGAACAGCCTTGCGATGTGCCCATGAATGCGTTGCACCGTCTATACAAAATCGCAGAGACACGCAACGTGGCCGAGCAGCAAGTCCACCCGTATGAAGCAGACGTCGATTTCTCCGTGACACCGAAGGGCCAATATGTACTCATGTTGCTGATGGCCGATCTTGTCGAACGCGATCTGCCGCCAGTTCAACGGCTGGTTGCGCAGCATTGGTTAAGCAGCTGGGCGCAGGACGTGGTGCTGGACAATCACCTGATCCCGGGTGTGCATAGCATGTTAGTGAACCTCGACTCCAATGAAGGCATTTTGCGTGTGGCCGAGAACGTGTTGCCCGCATACCGTTATCTTGATATCCGCGCCGTCGCCCGCCACATCGAAGAAACCGACGCGTTTCTATCCAATAGCAACGGGGTCGGTGAAGCGACCAGAGATATCGCCGAAGCAAGTGAGTCCGATTACGCCGAGACACTCGCGTGGCTTGAGAGGCTCTACCACGACCGTTCCGCTGCATTTCAGGCTACCCGCGAGCGAAAAGAAGCGCCGCCGGATCGCGATGCGCGCGTAATCATTGGGTGGAATCAGATCCAGGCATTTATCGACGCCGCCACTTGGAAACTTAAAGGCGCTCGCGGCATATTTCCCGAAAAGCATCCTGCACTCACCAAAACGCTGGGAGCGTTGGGCGAGGTGCTGGCACAGTCGGCAAATGATTCAACCATGTTCGATCCGGGCGAAGAAGCAGCACGTGTGCGGCGCGACGAGAACAATTTCGCCCTGTGGCGGATACGCGATATCAGCGTTGGCGGATTGGGACTTTCTTCTGATCACGCGCCGGACAGCGATCTCGCAGTGGGCACCTTGGTGTTGATCGCAATCGACCGTGAAGCGCGCTGGGGACTGGGACGTATCGTTCGTAAATTTAGCGGTCTCGATGGTGGCGATGTCCGCTTTGGTATTCAGATACTGGGGATCGATGCCTCGCCGGTGCGCCTGACCCCGCGTCCCGCAGACGATCAGGCCAAAAATCCGTTAATCAGTGCAGTCACTGGCTTGTTCCTTGGGCGCTACGAAAACCCTTCGATACAGGACTTACTACTCGTCTCTGCCAGTTCCGTCGCATCGACCCGCCGTTACGAACTTAAAACCGGTACCAAGCGGTCCCAGATACACACCACTTTGCCTGTGCAGAGCGCCGGTGCGTGGGTATTGATCCAGTTTGAGGAAGACGCCTAGGCCACACGGCATCAACGTTTTTTATCAAAGTCAACCACTGGCAAGGCTTTCATGGCAATTTGTGTCCAGACGGCTGGCCAATGCTAGAGTCTTACTATTTTTACCAGAATGGCATCCGCAGGCCGCTCAACGCTAAAGCGTGGGGGAGTACTCAACAGCAACAGCCTATCTCTTGATGCCCTCGTCCTTCATGGCTTCAAGCTTGCTCATGTCAATGCTGCTGACAGCAGTTTTGAGGGTATTCAGATCAACGCTGCTGCTTTTGGCTTCGACCATAAAGCGGTCTGCGATAACAATGCTATATGCGCCGCCGCCACTTTTGCGGGATTTCTCGTGCACCAAGCGGCCATTGACCTTCTGGGTTTTTTCGGTCCCGTACTGGTCTTCCTTCTCTCCCTGTACACTCGCCCAACTCGCTAGGCCCATGATGCCGCTGGCCCCGCCCATGTCGGTGATGTCGAGTTCGATACTCTTACCTGCGCCATCGCCATATTTCGCTTCGGCTTTTGAGACCATGAAGCCACCCATCCCACTTTTCTCACTCCGGCTGGACTGCTTGGCGAACCCCGCAAATGTGTCTGGAATCAGCGGTTTCAATTTTTCGATGTCGACCGCCTCAACCGATTTGCCGCCACCTAACACCGTTCCCAAGCCTGCCATCGCGGCTTTCATGGCCTCTTCCTGATTGCCACTCTTTTGCGCAGCTTCCATTTTCTTGCCTGCGTCTTCCATGCTCTTGCCAAACTGCTCCAGCTTGGCGACCGGGCTGTCCTTATCAAACTGGATTGACGGTGCCGACGAACGACCACCAAACGCACCCGCTCCGACTGCGCCCGCACCCACAATCAACGCGCCGATGGCAGAGATGACGACCGACAGGACGATAGCGCAAATGACTACCACGACGGTGTAGCCAATCGACTTTTCTTCTGGACATTTCATGAGCTTTGGCAGGCCCAGATACAGTAAATACAAACTGTAAAGCGCACCCAGCAGCGCCAGTAGCGAACCCAAGAACGGAATGATGGTAAACACACCTGCAATCCAGGCTGGCGTATACGCGTAGACCGCGACTTTCAACGCTTGCTGATCGTTTTTCTCTCCACCAAACGATGGTGCCAATGCATTGATGATGAGTGAGAGAATGAAGACACCCACAATCGCCATCACGAACGTAAAGATGGCGAGGCCAATACCCGCAATGATGGGCGTGCGGTAAGTACCGATAAAAGGCAGCGAGTGGCCGATGATCGAGCCGCCGATAAATCCCGCGATGGGGCTAATGATGGCCAGCGGCACAACATATCCGGTCATCAGGCCGCCGGTAGTGGACGATTCGCCCGCGATCACAGGCCATTCGGTTTTTGGCGTAAGACAGATGTTTTTTGCGCGATCAACTAAACCCATCGAAATTCCCCAAGCAATGATGAAGTCATTACTCTAAGCGCTTGGACAGCATATTGTCGATACCCTGATTTGGGTCACCGCAAATAGCGGCTCACTCTTTCTGCGACGGCATCTGAAAATACCAGTCCCATATGGCCAATCGCAGATACCGGCACGTTCTCGGCCCATGCGAGCACGCTCGATTCTGGCGGATAAACGAGATCGTCATTTAGCGTGTAAATCGATAACGTTCCGGGCGGCGCGCGTCCAGTTTCACGGCTGGCAAGATCTTTAAGCCATGCGCTCTCCGTACTCATTTGTGACGCATTTATACCCAGACCCAAACGTGCGAGCTGCGTGCCGCGGTGCGGCGAACCCAGCGTGACTAATTTTGCTACGCGCGATGAATCAGTTTGTGCAAGATACGCACGGGCCACCAAGCCGCCCATGCTGTGGGCAACGATCATCACTTTTGGCGCGCCTGTTTCCGCGCAAATGGCCTCGATCTTGGCATTGAGCTTCGGCACCAATGTATCAATGCCGCTAAATAATGGTGTCAGCGACACCGTATAAATCGGCCCCAGACCTGCTGCGGCAAGCTTTTTCGACATCGCCATCCACAAGCCACGGTTACAAACATAGCCGTGCACCAACAGAATCGGCGCCCCGTCTCGGCGACCATTGGGGTCAGGCCCCAAGGCGCGACCCGGAAATGCCTGAGCCCAGTTAAAACACACAAAGCGGGCTGCAAATTCATTCGCCAACGCTGTCAGGCTGTTGCCCCACGGCAGCGTACGGCCGTCGCGATATCGCAGCACGCTGGTGACGACGAAGCTACCCAGCGCGTGGCTTAAACGCCACAGCAGTGCAATCAACAACACCAGCGTCGCAATCGCGGCAACACTCACGCCACGCTCGTCAAGAAAGTGGCATAGCCAAACGTAAAATATCGCCTCGACGCTAAGGAGACTAATTAGTATCAATTGCAACATCAGAACGGTGCCCACCACTTCAATAGCCAAAGCACGGCCATGCCGATGACCAATGTGCCAAAAGTACTTTTTGTCTTCAGCGCAAACAAAATTGCGACTGCCGCCGCGATCACGCGGTAGACGTTTAATACATCTCCCGGTGCCAGTTCACGAAACAATACATCTGGCACGATCAGCGCGGGCAACACAGCAGCCGCTACATACTTCAGCCCGCCCGCTAACCACGCGGGGACTTTCGTATCAACTGGCAAAATGATGAATGAAGCACGAATAGCGATCGTGACGAGACCCGCAGCAATGACTGTCGCCCATGCCGCCCAACCACTTAGGCTACCTAAGCTGCCCAGGTCGCTCATGTCCGCACTCCGTTACGCGCAATCGTCTGGCGCTCCATCAACACGCCGACGAGTATGCCGGTAATGGCCGCTACAATCAGGCCCAATTTCAGCGGCATCGATGTACAAAACGCCGCCGCCACACTCGCCGCGATTGCAGCAGCCCAGTGGCTTCGGGTTTGCAGCGCAGGCAGCACCAGTGAAAGGAATACCAGCGGGATCGCAAAATCAAGAGACCATTTGGCTGGCACCAGCGTCCCGGCAAAAACGCCGATAGCCACACTCACCTGCCAGCAACACCACATGGCGCTGGTGACGCCGAAATAGTAGGCATCCACATGCGCAGGTATACGCTGCTTGTCGAATTTTGTCGTCAACAGCGCAAACGCATGATCGGTGAGCAAGTATGAAAATAGCAATTTGCGCATTCGTGGCGTGTGCCGAAAATACGGCGCAGCCGCAGCGCTATACATCATCATGCGCAGGTTTACCACCAGCACCGTCAGCACCACGATGCCACCGGGAGCGTGTTGTGCCATCAGGGAAATTGCCGCCAACTGGGCTGCACCGGCGAAGATGATCACCGACATCGCCATGCTCAGCCATGGGTCCGCGCCTGCACTGATGGCGGCGGCACCAGTGATCAGACCAAACGGAATATTGCCAAGCATGAAAGGAACTTGATCACGCATTCCATTGATGAATGCGGAGCGGGGAGTTTGCATTTATTTATTACGTGTGGACCGAGAATTGATTTTACCCGCTGACGCGCGCGCGGTGAGGAAAACAGTCCAGTCATGCGACAATTCCGCCATGATTCTTTACGCCCTCACCGTATTTGTCTCGGCCTTCCTGCTTTTTTTGGTGCAGCCGGTGATCGCCAAACAAATCCTGCCCTGGTTTGGTGGCTCGGCCGCCGTCTGGACAACCTGCCTGGTATTTTTCCAGTGCATGCTGCTGGCTGGCTATTTTTATTCGGACTGGACCACGCGAAAGCTGACGCCCAAGCGCCAGGCGCTATTGCACATCGGCCTCATCGTAATTGCGATTGCGCTGCTGCCGATCATTCCCGACACGAGTTGGAAGCCGGACGGTGCAGAATCCCCCAGCCTGCGAATTTTGCTATTGCTCGCCGCAACGATTGGCCTGCCTTACTTCCTGATTTCCACCACCAGCCCGTTGGTTCAGGCGTGGTTTAACCGCACATATCCCGGCGCCAGTCCCTATCGTTTGTTTGCGCTTTCAAATCTGGCCTCGATGATTGCGTTGCTGGGTTATCCATTCTTGTTCGAGCCATGGATCACCACAAAACAACAGGCAGTCGGCTGGTCGGTAGGCTTTGGCGTATTTGCAATATTGATTGCCGCATCGGCGTGGTTTGGTTTACGGCGTCCCGATCAGGAAATCAGCAGTGAGTCGGTTGGAAATACTCATGTCGATGGCGCCGATAGTATTGCCCGACCAACCGGCCGGGACAAACTCATCTGGATTACGCTTTCGGGATTGGGATCAATTTTATTGCTTGCGATCTCCAACCATCTGACGCAAAACATTTCGTCCATTCCGCTGATGTGGGTGGTGCCACTGGCAATATATTTGCTGACATTTATCCTTTGTTTTGATGTCAAGGATGCTGGAGAGCCGGGACGGGGCTGGTACCAGCGGACACTTTTTGCACCGCTACTCGCGGCGATGATCATCGCGATGTCATGGACGCTGGCCGACAAGGATTTGCACTTTATGCTTTATTGGCAGATCGGCCTGTTTTCCGCCGGTTTGTTCGTGGCATGCATGTTCTGCCATGGCGAACTGGTTGCCGTGAAGCCGCACCCGCGCTATCTGACGACGTTCTATCTGATGATTTCAATTGGCGGGGCCGTCGGCGCGTTGCTGGTGGGCGTAATTGCGCCATTGACGTTACCAGCTTATTTTGAGCTGGAGATCAGCATCGCCGCGCTTGCGGCGATGGCAACGTATCTATTGTGGCGCAAGGTCCACATCGGTGCCGTTGTCCTGGGCGTTGGCGTAACACTGTTTGCCAGCGCTGCCGCGGCCTACACCGTGATGCAGTTTCGCGAGGATGTTGTGGTGCTGTCCCGCAACTTCTACGGCACGCTGCGGGTCAAGGAATATGTACCGCCGAGCGTAGAGAACCGCAGACGCTCGCTAGTGCACGGTGCGATTTTGCACGGCGACCAATATATGGACCCGCCATACAATCGTTCTGCCACGACCTACTACAAAACCAATTCCGGCATCGGGCGCATTCTATTGCTCAAAGAAAAACAAGCCCCGGACAAGGCGCGCAAAGTCGGCATCATTGGCTTGGGCACGGGAACCATCGCCACCTATGGCAACAAAGCAGACACCTACCGGTTTTACGATATCAATCCGGATGTCGTCACGATAGCGCGACGGGATTTCACTTATCTCAAAGATACTGAAGCGAAGATCGAAATTTCGCTCGGTGATGCGCGCCTGAACCTTGAGCGCGAACCCATACAGAATTTTGATGTGCTTGCAATCGATGCTTTTTCGAGCGATTCGATCCCGGTACATTTAATTACGCTAGAAGCGTTGCAAATCTATGAAAAACACATGAAGCCCGACGGCGTGATCGCCTTTCATGTTTCAAACCGCTTTCTTGATCTCAAGCCGGTTGTAAATATGATCGCCGAGAAACGCGGTCTTAATGTTGCCTGGGTACGCGATAGTTACGACGACGGCTCAACGACGAGTGATTGGGTCTTGCTAAGTCGCGACAAAGCGCTGCTGCTAAAACCGGAAATCCTGGATGGCACTTACATCATTCCGCCGCAACCCTCGCTTCGGGTTTGGACGGACGATTTCAATAACCTCCTTCAAGCGTTGAAGTGAAGTGGCCCACGTCGTCGTTCTCGGGGCCGGCATTGTTGGTATCACCTCCGCCTACTACCTCAATAGGGCCGGCCATCGAGTTACCGTCATCGAGCGCAACGCCCAGGCCGGTCTCGAAACCAGTTATGCCAACGGCGGTCAATTGTCGTACAGCTATGTCGCGCCGCTGGCAGGCCCCGGTGTGGTGCCAAAAATTCCGCCGTGGTTGCTCCGCGCCGATTCGCCGCTACGCTTTTATCCACAATTCGATTTCGATCAATGGCGCTGGTGTCTGGCCTTCGTGCGTGCCTGCAACCGGCCGCAGGCGGAGATTTCCACCGTACACTTATTGCGTCTGGCGTATTACAGTCGCGACCTGATCCACAAAATAGTCGCCGACGAACCAATCACGTTTGACTACCGTCGCAACGGCAAGCTGGTCATTTTTTCCGACGATGCTTCGTTCGATAGCGCCAAACGAACGCTCGACTTTCAGCGTGCCTTTGGCAGCGAGCAAAACGCGCTCGATGGCAATCAGTGTCTTGCACTTGAGCCAGCACTACAGCACATCAACAATCGTGTCGTGGGCGGCATTCATACGCCATCGGAAGACGCAGGCGACTGCCATGATTTCTGCGTCGCAATGGAAGCCCTGCTACGCAAACGCGGCGTGACGTTTCTCACCTCGACCAGCGTGAAACAGTTAATTTGCAACCAATCCCGCAAGCGCATCGAGGCTATCCGCACCTCTGCTGGCGATATCGAAGCCGATGCTGTGGTCATGGCGATGGGTGCCGCCAATGCGTGGCACGCAAAAAAGCTGGGATTTTATCTGCCGATTTATCCGCTGAAAGGATATAGCCTTACGCTCGATACCAGCGCCGCAAAAACCTATGCGAGCGCGCCGCGCATCAGTGTCACCGATAGCGCTTACAAGGTGGTTTATGCGCTGCTCGGCAATGAGCTGCGCATCGCAGGCATGGCTGACATTGCAGGCTACAACACGACGCTGGACAAGGTGCGTGTGGCGCTGCTGATCGCGCAGGCCAAAGCAGTTTTCCCGAACGCGGGCGACTTTACCGCCGATCTCAAACCGTGGTGCGGTCTGCGCCCCGCCACGCCAAAGGGAACACCCATCCTTGGTAGCTCACCCATCGACAATCTGTTTCTGAACGCGGGCCACGGCGCGCTGGGCTGGACGCTTTCATGTGCCTGCGCAAAGTTGGTGAGCGACCTGATATCGGGCCAGCCGCCAGAGATTGCGCTCGAAGGACTCACGCTTGAACACTGATAGTCAATTGCCGCTGCATGCACGGGTGTGGCGGCATGCGCCGCGCGGGGCGGCACTGCATATCGTATTCGTCATCACGGGCGGATTGGCCATCGACGCCATGTTCGGCTGGACTGGCCAATGGGTGGCGGTCTTCTGGACTTGTTGTGTTTGGGCCTGGCTTTATAAAAGTGGCGGCACGGAAGAGCGTCGTGTATTGATTCTGTGCACAGTGATCGCGGGCGTTGGCGAAGCCATCCTCTCGCTAGCGTGGGGTTTGTACGATTATCAATTCCTGAACGTCCCGCTGTTTGTGCCGCCCGGCCACGCGCTACTAATGACGCTGGGGCTGATCATTTCGCAAAAATTACTCAAACACAAGGAAGGGCGAGCTTTTCAGAGCATTTTCCCTTGGGGAGCCTTTATCTACGCGGGTTTTGCCTGGACAGTCGGCTTCGACCAGTTTGGTGCGTTACTGTTTTGCGTGTTCGGCATTTGCATGATTTTCAGCCGCGCGCGAATGCTCTATGTGACCATGTTCGTGATTGCACTGGCGATGGAACTATATGGCACTGCGCTGGGGAATTGGCGTTGGATCGACACAACGCCATGGCTAAATATCAGCGCCGCAAACCCGCCGTTTTCTGCTGGAGCGTTTTACTGTCTGCTTGATCTATTGGTACTAGGCGCATTAAATCTCTGGACGCGCAATAGTTTTATGGTGCAACCAACAAATGCGGTTGATGAATTCCCGACAAAATCGTAGCGCATCTCTTTCACTCAACACATCCGGCCACCACATGATCCCGCAATTGCGTTTACTGCTTTGTTCGACCGTGTTGATGCTCACAGGTTGCGCGACCCAGCCTCGATCAAACGTGACTGTGCGGAGTGAACCGGGCGTTGCCAAAATAACCGCCGCAGAAGTAGTAGATGTTAGCCCGACAAAACGGCGCCTGATGAACGAGGCCGCATTACTGCAACCGCTCGCGCAAAGCGATCTCACCCGCAGTTTTCTTGCTGCGACCAGCGCGTTGCCGCAGATCGCGCCGCGTAAAGCATACGTCAACGAAGTCACGCGCGTATATTTTTCGCCATCGGCAAGAGCCACGCTGCCCGAAGCGCGCCGTGCGCAGTTATCGGAAGTACAGCTTGATGAGTTTCGTTATTACTATACAAAATATGGCTCACCGCTTGCGTATGTACGTGCACTGGATTTTGCGGTTGACCAAAACTTTAGCGATTTGGCCGGCAAGCGCATTCTCGATTTTGGCTATGGCAGCATAGGTCATCTGCGTTTGTTAGCGAGCCTGGGCGCGCAGGTGATTGGGGTGGACCCTGACAGCTATCTTGCCGCTTTGTACGCCGATACAGGCGATCAGGGAGCAGTTCCGCTGGCATCGGGTGTCAGCAGGTCCCGCTGGGGCCGGGGTTCGCCGGGCTCGATCACACTCGCCCAAGGTTTCTGGCCCAAAGATCAAAAGATTGTCGAAAAGGTTGGCGGTGGCGTCGACCTCATCTTATCCAAAAACACCTTGAAGCGCGGCTATTTAAAGCCGGAACGCAAAGTCGATGACAAACGCCAATTAATCGATCTCGGTGTCAGTGACCAGGTATTTCTGACGGCGATATTCAATACGCTTGCGCCGGGCGGCAAGCTGGTGATCTATAACCTGCATCCAAAGCCCGCCGGCCCGAAAGAGAAATACAAGCCAATGGCAGATGGTCGCTCGCCATTCAGCCGCGAGCAATACGAAAAAGCGGGGTTGAAAGTGATGGTGTTTGACACTATCGATCACGCCGCCGCACGAAAAATGGGCCATTTACTGAAGTGGGATCAGAACGACAAAGGCGAAACAGTCGAGGATCTGGACACGAGCCTGTTCGCGCTCGTGACGGTCGTGATGCGTCCGGCCAGATAACTTTTCTGAATTAGAATAACTCCTTGCCTGCGGGGCTAATGTCGGTTTTTCTGGACACTCAACCATACGGAAAGTTTGCAATTCATGAACATGAATAACTTGTCTGCACCGGCTTCAGGCCGCTACGCGCAATTACTGTTGATGCTGGCGTCTGCCTGTGCGATGACCGCCTGTCAAAAGCCAGAGACGGTTGCCACCACTGCCGATCGGCTCAAATCGGTTGAACAAAAACAGCAAGCGCAACCCGATGTGTTTGTGCCCCGTAAATCAGTCGATTACATGTCCGATTTGAAATCGCTCAAAGACGCGCCGAAGGCAACCGCGGCAGTGCCAACACCAGCCGCCGCACCTGTGGAAGTCAGACCGCCCATTGTTGAGGCCAGGCCTGCCGCCCCGGCACCCGTCGTCGTCGCAGCTGTTCCGGCCGCGCCAGCACCGAGTGCGCCCGCAGCCAATGTTGTCGCAAGCGCTGCGCCAACCGCACGCCCGACGCCGCCAAAAGACGTCGCATCGACTGCCACCGTGGTGTCGCGCGAACAGCCAGATTTTCCACGTGACGCGATGCGCGCGGGCGTCGAGACTGGAAGTGTGCGAGCAAGATTGATCATTACGGCAGCGGGCACTGTGTCAAGTGTTGTAATCGTTGAGTCGAAGCCCACACGTGTGTTTGATCGCGCCGTAACGCAGGCGCTTTTGCGCTGGAAATTCAATGCAGGCACCGATGGCCGCACCTACGAAACCGAGGTCAATTTCAAGCTGTAACCTCAATCCTGCCATAGAAATTTCGTCGCGAATTCATCCGCTGGCACCGGACGCGAAAAAAAGTATCCCTGTGCTTCGTCGCAGCCGCTCTTTTTCAGGAATGCCAATTGATCCTGCGTTTCAACGCACTCGGCAATCACTTTTAACTCAAGATTGTGCGCGAGACCGATAATAGCGTTGACAATCGCTGCGTCGTCGCGGTCCACCGCCAGATCGCGAATGAAGGAGCCGTCAATTTTGAGTGCGTCAATCGGCAAGCGCTTGAGCTGAATCAAGCTTGAAAACCCTTTGCCGAAATCATCAATCGCTGCGTGCACACCCTGACTGCGCAGTGCCTGCAAACTTTCCGACGCAAGTATCGGATCGGTGACCACGCTGGTCTCTGTTATTTCCACCATCAGCGCACTACCGGGCAAATCATGCCGACGCAATTCGGCCAGAATGCCGTCGGGCAAGCCGGTGCGCTTAAGCTGCACAGCAGAGAGATTGATCGCAATTTGTATTACCCGTCCGTATGTCTCCCGCCATGCCGCGAGTTGTCGACAGGTTTCGGTAACTACCCAAGCACCGATGTCGATGATCAGGCCTGATTCTTCAGCGAACGGGATAAAGGATTCTGGCGGTACCAATCCACGCACGGGATGGCGCCAGCGCAATAATGCCTCTGCACCCGTCATGCGGCCCGTCGCAATATCGATCTTCACTTGATAATGCAATTCAAGTTGACGATTTTCAAGCGCGCGACGCAATTCAGATTCGATTGAAAGACGCATCGAGCTATCGTTAACCATGGTGCTGGCGAAAAATTGTACACAGTTGCGCCCGGCGTCTTTGGCGCGAAACATGGCCCAATCGGCATGCTTGATTAGGTCTGTGGCGTTGTCGGCGTCGTTTGGATAGAGCGACACACCGATACTCGCAGTGACAAAAACCTCCTGTGACGCCACCTGTAGTGGAGCCAGTAATTGCTGACGGATCGATTCGACGGCAGACTGTGCACGCGCCGGTGCGCCAGCCAGATCAATAAGCACCATGAATTCGTCGCCACCTGCGCGCGCAATGAGATCGCCCTCACCCACCACCTTGGTGAGCCTCGTTGCGACAAGTTGCAGCAAGGAGTCGCCGATCTGATGACCGAGACTATCGTTAACGTACTTGAATCGATCCAGATCGATCAGCACCACCGCGAGACTGCGTTGATGGCGGTGCGCCCGCGCCACATCGGTCTCAAGTCGCTCCTGAAACTGGCTGCGATTGGCGAGGCCGGTCAGCAGATCGTGATTCGCAACGTACTGCAGGTGATGTTCGGCGGCTACTCTGGCTGAAGTGTCCTGCAAGAGCATCAGGTACGAGGTAACTTTTCTGCCAGTGCCGCCTTTATTTGTTTCGCGCAATACCGATCCGTACCACTCGGCGTGGATGGGTGTGCCATCGCGCCGCAAGTTGCGAAACTGCAAGGTAAACCGGTCAGCAAGGCTTTGATCAAGCCAGTTCAGTTCATCTTCAAAGCGCGTGCGACCCTCTTCATCAAAAATGCACAACTCTTCAAGGCGCCTGCCAAAAGCATCTTCTCGCGACCATAAAAATATTGCCTCCGCACAACCCGTCCACTCCTTGATTCGTCGGTCACCGTCAAGTTCGATCACGGCCAACGGTGTGTTCTCCAGATGCGAAGCCAGGGTATTGCGCGCATCATTGAGTTCACGTTCGGCGAGCACACGCTTGGTAACGTCATTGCAAATACTGATGACGCCATTAATGCGGCCCTCCTCATCCTCGGCTGGTGCCAATGTGAAATCCATCCAGCACTCCTGAGCATCAATAACCAGCTTGTGGCGAACCGAAACAGTCTCGCCTGCGAGCGCACGTTTGCGTGGCACCAGCATTGCGGCAAAAGTCTCGTCATTGACGACCTCGGAAAGGAGGCATCCAAGCAGCGTTGCGCTGTGGCGACCCACCCATGCGCAAAAACGACTGTTCGCGATCACAATTCTGCCATTGGCATCCTCTTTGCAGACTGCCACGGGCAGGCTGTCGCCAATTCTGATCATCTCTCGCTCACGTGAGCGCAGCATTGACTGCGCCATCCGCAAAGCGTGGACGTCATAGCAAAATACAAATGCGCCCTCTACCGGCCCGTCGTCAACGCGAAACGGAACCGCATCAACCCTTACCCAACGGTCACGTTGGTCGGCATAGCTGATCGGTTGCTCGTAACCAAGGCGCTCGCCTTGCGACACCTTTGGCCAATGCAGATCCCAATTTTTGACCTGTTCAATACCTGCAACATCGCCCAACGTATTCCTGAGTACAGACTCGCGCGATCTTCCAACCCAACGGCAGTAGACCTTGTTGGCGAAGCGGTAGGTTTTATCAGCGGCAATAAAGGCGACCGGATGTGCGAATTCGTCGGCGATTTGCTGCAACAATTGTTCAGCGTTTCGCGCGCGCGCCTCGGCCTCAACCTGATCGGTGATGTCAATGGTCTCAATGTGGATAACGCGCGCACCATCGACTGGATCAAGAATCGTCAGCGCAAGCAGCATATGCCAGCGTTGCCCATGGATGCTCAGTACCCTCACACGCCCGCGATATTCACCTTTTTCAATGACCTCAGCAAAGATGCGGTCGCCTTCGGACTTGTCGACGAACAATTGTCTAAATTGATTCCCGACCAGTTCACCATGACCGTTAAATTCCCTTAAGAATGACGCGTTATGCTCAAGCAACTTTCCGTCGAGGCAATAAAGTGAGAAGAACGCCGCCGAGTGTCGTGCAGCGTCGAGCATGCGCAACCCTTCTGGGCATGCCGCGTCATCGATTTTGCGCGCACGAAAAAAAAGTCCAATCTGGTTATCCGCCATCTGGAACGGGCGAATATCGGTCAACACCGTTACCGCATGCCCTTTGGGGAATATCGTCCATTGAGCAGTAACGACGCCCCCCTGCGAGATTCGTTTCTGGTACTCCCACAAACGCGTATCAGACGCACGCGACAGCGGACTCACATCGCGGTTGTAAAGTTCGTCCGTCGAATCAGCCCGCCAAAGTGCATGCGCAGCCGCATTTGCCCAGACCACGCGCGAACGATAGTTGTCTCGCACCCAGCAGGCATGCTCATCCGTGAGAAAGGTCTCAAGATCCGCCTGCGTGAGAATCTTCGCGTCAGCAACACCATCAGCAGCGTTCACCATTACCCCACGGTATTGAAGTGAAGGACCACCATTGAAAGCCAGAACTGCCCGCTTGTAAAGCGCCTGATTGAGTAAGGGAATCGCCTACCGCACTGATCGCGGCACGAACCTGCAATAGCCCGTGACCTCTTCGCGATCATGATAGAGCTGCTTGATCCGCAGTTCGTAATCACGCCCGGACATCTGCAACGCCTGCTCAATAACAGCGCGGCATTTATTTACTTCCTCGAGCCGCTTTTTCATTGGCAACTTGAGGTTAAAGATACAACGCTCAGTCCAGCCTTCGCGAAACCACATCGCCACAAGTGTTGCGATGCGCATCGGCTGTTCAACCATGTCGCAAACCATCCAATCGACCGGGCGCTTTGGGCGATAGCGGAAACCATCCTCGCGCAAATGTTTAACCAGCGCATTATCGATAAGATCGCCCTTGAGCGTGCCGTTGTCGATCGCAGTCACATGAAGTCCGCGATGAATCAGTTGCCAGGTCCAGCCACCGGGCGCGGCACCGAGGTCAACCGCGCGCATCTCGGGGCGCAAAATGCGCTCCTCATCGCCACCGACAAAAACATGCAGCGCCTCGGCAAGTTTCAAGGTCGAGCGGCTAGGCGCGTCGCGGGGCATTTTTAGTCTGGCAATGCCAAGCGGCCAAGAGGATGCCGACCGCGGATCAGCCAGCGCCAGAAAGGCCTCACGCTGTGGTGTGAGCAATATATGCAAACGCGGCGCGAACTCATCTTCTTTTTTCAACAGGCCAGCGGCGATCAATTCCGAGCCAACACGTAGTTGCAGCGCTTGCGATAGTTTGGAAAGCGCCTTGCCGTCATTGGTATCCGGATATTCAACCCAGACCGCACTAAGTTTTGCGATGTTTTGCTGTGCCAGCCACGCTTTTGCAGCAGCGACGAGTGGCGTCACGCGATCATTCGTTTTCAACGGTACTGGTTCGGCATTGGCACGCAGCATTTGCCGGGCAAAAACCCAGTCGCGCCAGTCAGCAAGCGCGCCAGCCCGCTTTGTATCTTTTTGCAAAAATGTGGCTAACACGAAGCCGCTTAAGGGTGTCGCCACCAACGTGCGCGGTGAAGCGCCGAAGCGCGAAGCAAATTCGGCTGCCAAGTCGGGTTCGAATCCACCACGACAGTAAGCAAGCCATGAAACGGTTGGAGCAATTGAGGTTGTCATGCCCCGACTCTAGCAGCCTGTCGGGTTTAAAGGAAATCGGACTTAGAAAAACATCCTGAGTCATTGCGCGAGATGGTTCACGCTCAATTCCGCATGCGCCAATATTGCGTTTTACAGTTTTGACGAACTGCGCTAAACTTCTTCGCGAGTATTCCATTCAAAGGGGTTTTTCGTGTCCAACATTCACACAAATTTCGCAATGCGCGCGCTGCCGGGAGCTTCGGTAGGTGGTGTCGTTGGCGGCATGCGTGATGGACACATTTACGTCCCACTGCGCCTGGTGTCGAAACGATCCCACGGCTTCGGCACCGCGTGCATCGCAATCACATAGTCCGGTAGCGCCTTTCTGCAAGGCCCTCGCCGGAATCAAACGGCGAGGAATCTTACCGGAACCATATTTCCCGTCACTTTTTGTTGGCCCATTTGTAATTTTGGGTCGGTAGCGCGCAGTCTTACTGCGCGACAAGTTGGGAAAGAATAAAAATGACAACGCAAGAACATCGGTTGGACAAATATTTCGGCAAGCTTTGGCGGAGTCGGGATTTCCGCACGCTCTGGATGTCACTGACAATCACGCATTTCGGTGGGCAGGTAACGTTTTTGGCGTTACCGCTTACTGCAGCGTTGATGTTGAACGCATCACCTCTGGAAATGGGTATTTTGACGGCAGTCGAAGCGCTGCCCTACACGCTGTTTGGCCTGTTTACTGGCGTGCTGGTGGATCGCTCAAGAAAACTACCCCTCATTATCATGGCCGACGTCGGTCGCGGGTTGGCTTTGCTCGCGGTCCCACTCGCAGCGTGGTTCGGCTTTCTGTCGATGTCGGTGCTGTACGTGGTGGGCTTTTTGGTCGGTCTCGGCGGCATCATCGGCTGGGCGGCATATCAGGTCTTCATGACCGAACGTGTCGGTCGCGAAAACCTCGTGGAAGCCAATTCACGTATCGCTCTTTCTGACTCAAGTGCTCAACTGATCGGCCCAGGGCTTGCCGGCATCTTTATTCACTGGCTGACGGCACCATTCGCCATCCTGCTGGATGCGATCGCATTTTTTTCTTCGGCATGGATGCTCAAGGGAATCAAACCGCAAGCGAGCGACGCGCCAAAAATTGCCGAAAAAGGAGCCACCGTCTGGCAGGATGCCAAGGAGGGCTTACGCCTGATCTGGAAGAATCCCGTATTGCGTTCACTCGCCTGGGGTTTGGCGATCTGGCAATTCCTCAAGCATATGTATTTCGCCATCGTGATTCTATTTGCCG
>JANNRY010000349.1:0-7767 GCA_031401935.1 Betaproteobacteria bacterium
GCCCGCCGGGCACAAACTGCGTCACCGCAAACGTCACCAGCAGCCGGATGATGCCAAGCGCGCTGTTCAGCGCCTCGCCGCTCGCCCGGCCCGTGCCGGTGTGCTGTTCCACCGCGCCCAGCACCACCTCGCGCAGCCAGATCGCGCCCTGAAACACGGCAGCGACGGTGAACAGCGTGCGGATGGTGGTGATCACGATCAACGGCGGATCGGCAAGATCGGCGACTGCGCGGATGGCGGCGATGATGATGAAAAAGCTGCCAGTGCGCGCCAGCGTGCGGCCCAGCACCTTCCACCAGCCGATATTGCCGGGGCGTTCGCGCGCGCACAGCCTGACGCCAAAGCTGCGGATGAGGTGCAGCGTGACGATCATCACGATGCCAAGCGCGGTGGCAATCAGGATGCGCGCCCAATGATCCTGCAACCACATCGCGCTTTCGGCATAGAAGCCGACATCCCCAACCCCCCTTTTGCAAAGGGGGGCTTTCCACATTTGCGAGCAGAAAAAACGCGTACTTCCCCCTTTGCAAAAGGGGGATAGAGGGGGATTGCCGGTGTTAAATTACCGCGCCGACCTCAAAGTAAAGGCGCGTCAGCTTCGTTCAAGCATGACCGATGCAGAACAAAATATCTGGCACCACTTGCGGCGGAAACAAATGTTTGGCATCCAGTTTTATCGCCAACGCCCTCTAGGAGAATACATCGTAGATTTCTATGCGCCGACAATAAAATTGGCGATCGAACTCGATGGCAGCCAACATCAGGAGCAAGATGCAATCAACTACGATTCGCTCCGCACCACATATCTGGAATCACTTGGACTGAAGGTCATGCGCTTCGACAACTTGCAGGCTCTAAATGAAACGGACAGCGTGCTGGAAATGATTCATCGATTCATCCAACGTCAAAAATCTCTCGCGCCTCGCAGGCCGCGTGTCCCGCTGCATCGGGACACCGTTCTGCGGGCTAGCGGCATGCCGCTCGAAACCCCCGCTTCACCCTCCCTTTACAAAAGGGAGCAAAAAACATGACCCACGTCCATCTCGAAATCGACGGCCCCATCGGCATCGTCACGCTCAACAACCCGGAAAAACACAACGCATTCGATGATGTGCTGATCGCAGATTTGACTTCGGCATTCCGGACGCTCGATGCTAACGACGATGTGCGTGTTGTCATTCTCTCTGCGATTGGTAAATCATTTTCTGCTGGCGCTGACCTCAACTGGATGAAGCGCATGTCAACGTATTCGGAAGAAGAAAATTTCCGAGATGCCATGGCACTAGGCGAATTAATGCGCACCTTGCACAGTATTTCAAAACCGACCATTGCGCGAGTGCAAGGCGCTGCGTATGGGGGCGGCGTGGGGTTGGTTGCGTGTTGTGACATCGCCGTTGGTACACAGCACGCTTCGTTTTCACTATCAGAAGCAAAGCTTGGATTGATTCCGGCTGTGATCTCGCCATATGTCATCAAAGCCATCGGCGAGCGCGCGGCGCATCGCTATTTCCTCACAGCCGAACGCTTTGACGCGGGCGAAGCATTTCGGCTGGGCTTGCTGCACGAACTGGCGGCTGAGGACGAAACGATGGACGACAAGATCAACGACATCGTCACTGCGCTGTTGAATTGTGGTCCGCATGCAATCAAGGAAGGCAAAAGTCTTATTGCCGCCGTCGCCAATCGGCCTATTGATGCCGACACCATCGCTGATACCGCGCAACGCATCGCACGCGTGCGGGCCAGCGCTGAGGGCAAAGAGGGTGTCGGCGCATTTCTCGAAAAACGCAAAGCAAGCTGGATTGTGGAGAACTAAACGTGGAACCAAAACTGATTCTTTATCCCCTGTTGGCGATGTTCCTGCTGATTTGTTTGGTCGCAGTCACCATGCTTCGCCGACGCATCGCGTTCTACAAACAGAATCGTGTGCATCCCCAAAAAACAGCAACCTCCGCACAGATGACTGCGGTCATGCCCGATTCGCGTGCGCCGGACAATTTCCGTAATTTGTTCGAACTGCCGGTCATGTTTTATGTCTCCGCCCTCACTATTTACGCGACCGGCCTCATGTGCATGCCGCATTTAATTTTGGCTTGGGGCTACGTGGTCGCACGTTACGTGCACAGCTTTATTCAGTGCACCAGCAATGTGGTCATGCACCGCTTTTACGCGTTTGTGACCAGTGGCGTGTTCCTCGTTTCCATCTGGCTGATGCTGGCCTACCAATTGCTGTATGCAGCCTAGAGCGAGATCATGTTCAACAAGATACTGATTGCCAACCGGGGCGAAATCGCCTGCCGCGTCATCCGCACCTGTAAACGCATGGGCATTCGCACCGTCGCGGTATTTTCTTCTGCTGATGCCGAGGCGCAACACGTAAAGCAAGCCGACGAAGCGTATTTAATCGGTGGCCCGCGGCCGGTGGATTCTTATCTCAAAGGCGATGTCATTCTGGATATCGCAAAAAAATCCGGTGCGCAGGCGATTCATCCCGGTTACGGATTTCTTTCGGAAAATGCGGGTTTCGCTGCGGCCTGCGAAAAGGCGGGCATAGCCTTCATCGGCCCGACGCCGGATGCCATCGAGAAAATGGGCTCCAAAAGCCACGCCAAAGCGCTAATGCAAGCCGCCAACGTGCCCGTGGTACCTGGCTACCACGGCGACAATCAAGACGCCGCGTTTCTAGCAGGCGAATCGAAAAAAGTTGGCTACCCGCAACTCATCAAGGCGATCGCTGGCGGCGGCGGCAAAGGCATGCGGCTGGTGGAGAAAGCGGAAGATTTCTCTTCTCAGCTCGAGGCGGCGCGACGTGAAGCAAAGAACGCCTTTGGCAATGACGACGTGTTGATCGAGCGCTACGTGCTCGGCCCGCATCATATTGAATTCCAGGTGTTCGGCGATACGCATGGCAACTATGTGCACTTGTACGAGCGCGAATGCTCGATTCAACGCCGACACCAAAAAGTTCTGGAAGAAACGCCCTCGCCTTTCATCGATTCGATTGACGACGATATGCGCGAAAAGATGGGTGACGCAGCAGTGGCAGCGGCCCGCGCGATTGCCTATCGAGGTGCCGGCACCATTGAATTTATCGTTGGCGAAGACCGCCAGTTCTTTTTCATGGAAATGAACACGCGCCTTCAGGTTGAACATCCGATCACCGAAATGATCACCGGCGAAGACTTGGTCGAGTGGCAACTGCGCGTGGCAGCGGGCGAGCCGTTGCCGTTAAAACAAACAGAAATCATCACCGGCGGCCATGCCATCGAAGTTCGGATTTGCGCCGAAAATCCCGCCAACGACTTCCTGCCGGAGACAGGCAAGATGCATGTCTTTGCGACGCCGATAATTGTGCCGGATGACGATGTGCGCCTCGATACTGGCGTCGTGTCAGGTGACGAAATCAGTGTGTACTACGACCCGATGATCGCCAAGCTCATCACATGGGGCGAGGATCGTGCCGAGGCGACGCGCCGTATGCAGGACGCCATCGCGCAAACCGACGTGCTGGGTGTTAAAACCAATCTTGGATTTTTGCAGCAACTGGTGAAGCACCCGGCATTTTTAGCGGGCAAAACGGACACCTCGTTTATACCGACGCATCGCAAGTCGCTATTCCCCGATGAATCGCAGATGCCTGATCGCGCGCTGATTGCCGCATCGTTGGATTTATTGGCGACTGAGGCCAAGGCTCATGGCAGCGATGTTTGGGACCATAAAGATGGCTGGTGGCTAAATCGCGGCGCACATCGCGCGCTGGAGTTTCATACCATGAACGATGAAGCGATCGTCACCGTTGATATCGAAACGGCTGGAGCAACGCAGCATGTCCGTATCGATGAACGCGAATTTGCGGTCACATTGACCAGCCGAAATGGTCCGCTGGTTTCATTTACTGCAAATGGCCATGCAGAGACGGCGCGGGTGCTCGCGCACGGCAACAACATTTCCATTTTGTTTACCGACGTACGCCATTCACTGCGACTGGTTGATCCATTCCTGTTTGAAGGTGATGTTGATACCAACGATGGACGGCTAACGGCGATGATGCCCGGTCGCGTCGTCAAGGTGATGGCCAGTGTGGGCGATAGCGTAACGAAAGGTCAGCCACTCATCATCATGGAGGCGATGAAGATGGAACACACCATCGTCAGCCCGCGTGATGGCGTGGTGGAACGCGTGGCGTTTAAAGAGAATGACTTGGTGCCGGCAGATGCGGTGCTGTTTGCATTTACGGAATGAACGAGCGGATCTCTTACGTAGATGATGACGGTAACATTGGTGCCAAGCCGATTTCATTGCTGGATCGGATGCTCGGTGCCATGCTGGCTTTTTTAGGGATTGTATTCACGCTTGCCCTGGCACCCGTCATCCTTTCGCTCGAAATCCGTGCAATAGCTGCTTTCCAGCACCCTTTTTTCTCATCGCGATTACTAGCATTTTTTATCTGGGGTGCGCTATGGATCGTACCGGCGACGGTCGCAGGATGGATTGCTGGATTCCCACGAGTGCTCCTTTTATTCTCATACATATGGTTCACGGCTGATCCGCCGAACAGGCAACTTTCGCTTGGCCTCTGGTGCGCAATCATCATCGTGTGCGCGTTCACGAGCGTTGCCATGTGGCCGTTTTAGCGCAAGTAACGTCTACACAAAAAAGGGCGTCGCACGCGAGTGCGACGCCCTTTTACATTGCGGACTTTTAATCAGTACCGGTTATAAGCCGGCACCGGTGCGCGATAACTTGGCCGCACATCAACATTGACCGGCATCGTGGGGCCCGGATCGTAGCTAAGCCGGGTCGTGTATTCGCGATCATGATAACGGTAGCGAACATCGTAGCCGCGTACTTCTTCGCGGGATTCAGAGACCACATTGCAGCGCTGCACATCACGCGTTACTGGAATGCGCTCGACCTGAGCGTAATCGTATGAGGACGCACGACGGTATCCATTGTTGTACCTATAGCTGTCACCGTAGCGTGAGTTTTCGCGCTCAACGCTATTGCCAATCAGTCCGCCAACGATGGCACCTGCTGCGGTACCACGGTCCCGCCCGCCGGAGCTATTGCCGAACTGGTGGCCGACAACGCCACCGATAATGGCACCCAACACCGTACCAGCACCACTACTGCCGCGAGAATCAGTCACGTATTCGTCCTGGACCGGACGGCGAACGCGGCGTTCGTCGTAGCTTGTCACTTGTTCGGTGAAGCATTCACGGCGCGGCGTGGCGACGCGATCAACAATTGGTGTGGCGGAAATGACGGTGGCCACATCAGCATAATCGGCGGCAGATGCGACGCCCGCTGTCAGGCCCAAGGTAGATAAAACTGCGACGGTCAAAATGGTTTTCATGATCAGGCTCCTGGAAAAAAACGTGAGTTGCAAGCCAATAACGGAGGCAAAAAGAATCGGTTGACGCGTTAATTTAAGGACAAATGCAACAAAACGTTTCTGCGCTTGAAACTGTTGCTCACGCGAAATTGTCGTCTGCCAGACAACTTGGCTACGGAATTTGGGTTCCAATGGATGCGGAAACATATGTCCAAAGTCCAGCATTGGCGCGCCCTCACGGGCATAGTAGCCGAAGCGGCGCGTGGATATTGGCTCCCAGCCGGTGTCCTGTTTAAAACGCAAATTGGCACTGACTCTATAATGAGCGTGTAAATACGCTCAACACCTGCACCACAGAACTATCCGAGGAGAAACTTCATGTCCGCCGTACTCAAATCCCAAGCCACTGCTTCTACCAGCACTGCACCCACCGTCAAACTCCTGATCAACGGCAAGTTTGTTGAATCCAAGACCACCGTCTGGAAAGATGTGGTCAACCCCGCCACACAGGAAGTGTTGGCCCGCGTGCCATTTGCAACCAAGGAAGAAATGGACGCCGCCATCATGGGCGCGGCGGAGGCATTCAAGACCTGGAAAAATACCTCGATCGGTGTCCGTGCGCGGGTGATGCTGAAGCTGCAAGAGCTCATTAAGCGCGACATGAAAAAACTCGCCGCCTGCCTGACCGCAGAACAGGGCAAAACCCTGCCTGACGCAGAAGGAGACGTATTCCGTGGACTGGAAGTGGTTGAGCACGCATGCTCCATCGGCACCCTCTCGCTCGGCGAAATTGCCGAGAACGTGGCTGGTGGTATCGACACCTATTTCATCCGCCAGCCGATTGGCGTTTGTGCCGGTATCACCCCGTTCAATTTTCCGGCGATGATTCCGCTGTGGATGTTCCCGATGGCTATTGCCTGCGGCAATACCTTTGTGTTGAAACCTTCAGAGCAAGATCCGATGACGCCAATGCTGCTCGCTGAGTTGGCCATGGAAGCCGGTGTGCCGCCCGGCGTGTTTAACATCATCCACGGTGGCAAAGAAGCTGTAGATGCACTTTGCACGCATCCCGAAATCAAAGCCGTCTCCTTCGTCGGCTCATGCCATGTCGGTGAACATGTTTACAAACTTTCCAGCGATCACGGTAAACGTGCACAGTGCATGATGGGTGCCAAGAACCACGCCGTCATCATGCCCGACGCCAATAAAGATCAATCGCTCAACGCACTGGTCGGTGCCACCTTCGGCGCGGCAGGGCAGCGCTGCATGGCGACTTCCGTTGCCGTACTGGTGGGCGAGGCTAACAAATGGATTCCGGATATCGTTGCCAAGGCCAAAACGCTAACCATCAACGCAGGCAATGTTGCAGGCACCGATGTCGGCCCGGTCATTTCGATTGAAGCAAAGCAACGTATCGAGTCGATGATCGCCAAGGGTGTCAGCGAAGGCGCAAAACTGGAGCTCGATGGCCGTAACCCGGTCGTGCCCGGATATGAAAAAGGCAACTTCATCGCGCCGACAATTTTCTCTGGCGTGAAACCGCATCACGAGGTTTACAAAACCGAAATCTTCGGCCCGGTGATGGTGATCGTCGCGGTTGATACGTTGGACGAAGCGATTGCACTCACCAACGCGAACCCGTATGGCAATGGCACTGGCATCTTCACGCAATCGGGTGCGGCAGCGCGCAAATTCCAGAATGAAATCGATGTTGGTCAGGTTGGTATCAATGTGCCAGTTCCGGTGCCAGTGCCGTATTTCAGTTTCACCGGTTCGCGCGGCTCCAAGTTGGGCGATCTAGGCCCGTATGGCAAGCAGGTGGTGCAGTTTTACACGCAGGTGAAGACGGTGACGGCGCGGTGGTTTGATGATGCGGCGGTGAGTACTGGGGTGAATACCACTATCTCGTTGAAATAGTGACGCCCCGATATTTTGCCGGCCTCGGATTTATCTTTGCGACTATCGTTTTTTTCGTTGGGATAGGCACTTTTGCATCTGACGAAGTTCTGTCGTTATATTGCCGAGGTTGTTGGCTCCACTCAATACTCTATGCAATGTTTGGGCTACGTGGAGCGCGAATTGCACTCGCGACACTATTCTTTGTACTGTCCTTCGGGATTTGGCAGTCAGCGATGATCCTTTGGAGAATCCCCCAAAATAAGTAGCACGTAGTCTGGATGAAGCATATCGCAATCCGGGCTACAACACTGGAGTGACTTGAATGAAAATCGGATTCATCGGCCTAGGCCACATGGGCAACCCCATGGCCCGCAATTTATTGAAACACGGCCACTCGCTGAAAGTCTTCGACGTAGTGCCAGATTTGGTGTAAAAGCTCACTGACATCGGCTGCGTGTCAGCGTCTTCACGAGCGGTCTGAGCGCAGGTTGTCGATCTTGTCGTGACCATGTTGGCTTCATCGCCGCTTGTAC
>JANNRY010000350.1:0-6135 GCA_031401935.1 Betaproteobacteria bacterium
CGCCACACGCGTTTTCAGCCACTGCACGCCGGGCAAATCGGTTGCAAGCGCCGTTTCGGAGCATGGCATGTGGGCGTTCTGGAACCAGATGGCCCGAGCCCACTACTTGTTTTCGAGTCGCTGCAAGGGCCTGCCGCCGTCGAGCATTTGGTGTCGGTTTTTCGCGACAAGCAAAAGCACCACATGCTCGTGATGTAAATACAAAAGCACAGATGCGCGCTGGCGAGCGGAGGTTATCGGAAGCGCCAAACCCAGACCCGCGCCGAGCCCATTTCCGCATCAGAAAATCACTGAGCGCTACAGGACATAAGGAGTACACTCGTCTACCGGCTCGCGTATGAGTTTCATCCACGCAGCCGCCTTCCGAGCGAGGTGAACGCCATGTCTATGTCCCCCCACCGCAATCCAAAACAAAACAGGTTCCTTGCCGCCCTGCCAGACAGCGATTACGGACGTTTGCTGCCGGACCTGGAACCCATCGCCATGCCGCTGGGCTGGCGTGTTTTTGAGACCCCGACCCCGACCGGTTACGTTTATTTCCCCACCACGGCCCTGGTGTGGATGTTGCACGCGCTGGAGAACAACGCAGCGGAGGAAATGACCTTTGCCGGTAACGAGAGCGTGGTCGGGATATCGTTGTTCATGGACGATGAAAATGGCCTGCGGGCAGGAATCGTGCATACCGCCGGTGATGGTTATCGCATCAAGGCCGATGTACTGAAATCACAATTCGCGCTGGGCGGCGGCTTTCAGCAACTGGCGTTGCGCTATGCAAAGTCAGTGCGGGCGCGATTATTGCTGACCGCTGAATGTGGTCGGCAACATTTGCCGTTACAACAACTCTCCCGCTGGTTATTGCTGTGCAGTGACTCGCTGGCGGGCAACGAATTGAAGATGACACCCGAGCTGATTGCCAACATGCTGCGGCGCGATGGTGTGGCACAGGCGGTGGAATTGCTGGAAATATTCGGCGTAGTTCACTACTCGCGCGGCCAAATCACCATCCTTGATCGCTCGCAGTTGGAAGAGCGCGCGTGCGATTGTTACGGCGCAGTCAAAAGCGAATTGTCCGCGTTGTTCCCCGAGCGCGCTGCAGTTGCCGAAGCGGCAGTACGTGGCGCAATCGACAGTTAGGCCGCGTGCCAGTGTACTGCTTCACTCTGTTGGTAACTTATGCGAGTAGTCACCAGATGGTCGCCCTTTGTACCTCCTTCCCCCATTAAATTGGGGGATGGAGTCGACCGGTGAATGGGAAATTAAGTCACAATAAATGCGAAGCACTACACTAGCCGCATGCCTCGTGCAGCCCGCTGAGATTCGTTCATGACCGCCCGCAAAAAATCAAAAGCAATTGCAATGCCCGTCGCGTCCACCACCGCAGCTGCGGCACCGGTAGCGCCAACTCCCGCATCAGCACCCTTTCCAATCGTCGGCATCGGCGCTTCCGCCGGTGGGTTGGCCGCGTTTGAGGCGTTTTTTACAGCCATGCCGTCCGACAGTGGCATCGCTTTCGTCCTCGTGCAGCACCTGGCACCCGACCATAAAAGCATGCTCGTCGAGCTGATCGCCAGACACACGAAAATGCCAGTCGTTGAAGTCGACGACGGAATGGTAGTCGAGGCCAATTGCATCTATGTCATCCCACCCAATTACGATATGGCGTTTATCAATGGCGCGTTGCAGTTGTTGCCACCGGGCGCACCGCGCGGTCATCGCAGCCCGGTTGATTTCTTCTTCCGTTCCCTGGCGCAGGATCAGCGTGCACGTGCGATAGGTATCGTGCTTTCGGGCACCGGCAGCGATGGCGCGCAAGGCATTCGCGCCATCAAAGGCGAAGGCGGCATGGCGATGGCGCAAAATTCCGAGTCCACCGAGTACGACGGCATGCCCCGCAGCGCCGTTGCCACCGGGCTGGTGGACTATGTGCTGCCACCGACCGAGATGCCCGCGCAATTGATCGCCTTTGTTGAACACGCATTCACGAATCACACATCGGTCGCGTCAACACCGGGACTTCGCATCGATAGCGCGCTGAAGAAGATTTTTATTCTGCTGCGCGCGCAAACCGGCCACGACTTTTCCGATTACAAGCTCAACACCATCAGTCGCCGCGTGGAACGGCGCATGGCCGTCCATCAGATCAGCCAGATTGACGACTATGTGCTTTACCTCAGAAAAAATGCCGTCGAATGCGACGCGCTGTTCCGTGATCTGCTGATCGGCGTCACCAGTTTCTTCCGCGATCCGGATGCTTTTCTGGCGCTCGAAGAAGAGGCCGTCGTTCGTCTGCTCTCCAATAAGCCGGCCCGATCAGCGATTCGGGTGTGGGTGCCCGGCTGCTCCACCGGTGAGGAGGCCTATTCGATCGCCATCCTCTTGCAGGAGCGCATGGACGCGCTCAAAACCAGCTTCAAGCTGATGGTATTTGCGACCGATCTCGACAGCAACGCGATCGAACACGCGCGCACCGGCATTTATCCGGCCAGTATCGCGGCCGATATTTCCCCCGAGCGGCTGGCGCGTTTTTTTACCGAAGAGCCCGGCGGTGCTTTTTATCGCATTAACAAGCTGATCCGCGACATCCTCGTTTTTTCAGAACAAAGCGTGATCAAGGACCCGCCGTTTTCCAAACTCGATTTGATCAGTTGCCGCAATCTGCTGATTTATATGGGTACCGAGTTACACAAAAAACTCATTCCCCTGTTTCACTATTCACTCAATCCGGGTGGGTTCCTGTTTCTGGGTACCTCCGAATCGGTGGGCGAATATATTGAGCTGTTTGCCACCCTCAATCGCACCCAGAAGCTTTTTCAGCGCAAAGACGATGGCAGCAACCAACGCCTCGCGCTGACGCGCTTCCTGCCGAAATTGACCGGTAGCACCCCCGCCGCGCGCCCGGCCAACAAGGCGACCGGTGGTGCCGCTGCGCAGTTCCGCGAACTCACCGAACGCACCTTGCTGCAGCATTACGCACCGGTCGGCGCACTGGTCAATGAACGCGGCGATATCCTTCACATCCACGGACGCACGGGGATGTATCTGGAGCCCGCGCCCGGCGAAGCTGGCCTGAATATTCTCAGGATGGCCCGGCAGGGATTGCGGCCCGCGCTGACCCGGGCGCTGCACAAAGCCGCCACCACAAATGAAGCGGTTTCCTGCTTTGATCTTCGCGTCAAGACCAACGGTGATTTTTCCGCTGTCAATTTCAGGGTCAGGCCGGTCGCCGCCGAGATGACCGAGGAACCCCTCTTTCTGGTCGTGTTGGAGCTTGCTCCCTTAACGCCCAGCGGGCCGGATGGTGCAGCTAGTGCCAATAGCGCGTCGGCATTGGCGGCCGGTACGGATGATCGTGCAACGGAAATCCGCGCGCAGGTGGCCGCACTGAAAACCGAATTGAAAGAAAAAGAAGAGTACCTCCAGACCACGACCGAGGAGCTGGAGACCTCCAACGAGGAGCTTAAATCGGCGAACGAGGAAATGCAGTCGATCAACGAGGAAATGCAATCGACCAACGAAGAATTGGAAACGTCAAAAGAAGAACTGCAATCGGTGAACGAGGAGCTGGCCACCGTCAACGCTGAATTGCAGGGCAAGGTGAGCGACCTTTCGCTGGCCAACAACGACATGAACAATCTGCTTGCCGGTACCGGCGTGGGCACGATTTTTGTCAACCACCAGCTTCGTATCCAGCGCTTTACCCCAGCCATTACGCAGGTCATCAACCTCATCGCGACCGATGTGGGCAGGCCGGTGGGTGACATCGTCCCGAACGTGCTGAACTATCACGATCTGGTGGCCGACGTGCAATCGGTGCTCGATACGCTGATGCCCAAAGAAATTGATGTACAAAACGCGCTGGGCAAGTGGTTTGCGCTGCGAATTCGCCCGTATCGCACATTGGAGAACGTGATCGAAGGTGTGGTGATCACGTTCTCCGACATCACCGAAATTAAAAAAGCTCGCGAGGCGCTTCAGGAATCCGAGACGTTGCGCCGTCTTGCGATCGTGGTATCGGATTCGCGCGATGCGATCCTGGTACAAAATCTGGACGGCAAAATCCAGTGCTGGAATGCGGGTGCGAGCAAAATGTACGGCTGGAGCGAAGCCGAGGCGCTGAGCATGAATATTCGCGAAATAATCCCCGTGGCCGCAAGGGAAAAAGCGCTGGCCGTCGTTCGCGAACTGAGCCAGGCGACGGTGCTGCAACCTTATGAGGCCGAGCGTGTTACCAAGGACGGCCGACAGCTACGCGTGACGATGATTGCCACCGCGCTGGTCGATGAGGCCGGGGCCGTGTACGCCGTGGCCACCACCGAAAGAGCAGCGGTGTGAGCCCGAAAGGTATCCTCGGGAAAAAGACCGTATCGGGTCAGCTTGGGGTGTTGCGCCAGCAGGCCGAAAAGATTGTTCACGAAACGCCGGGATCCGCGCCGGAAAATTTGCTCAAGCTGCCGGCCACCGATCCGCGGCGCGTATTGCACGATTTGCAGGTGCACCAGATTGAACTGGAATTGCAAAACGAGGAACTTCGCCGCGCGCAGGATGCGCTGGAAATCTCCCGCGAGCGCTATTTCGATTTGTACGACCTGGCACCGGTCGGCTACTTCACGCTTGATGAAGGCGGACTGGTTCTCGAAGCCAACCTGACCGGGGCCAAGCTGCTGGATGTCATGCGCGGTGCACTGGTCAAGCAGCCATTTGGCCGCTTTGTATTCAGTGAAGACGCCGACAAATATTATCTGCATTGCAAGCAGCTATTCCGGACCGGTATCGCACAAGCACTTGAAGTAAAACTGGTACGGCAGAACGGCGAGCCGTTCAGCGCCTGGCTGGAAACCGCCATTGCATCGGGTGCTGGCGGTGAACGCGTGTGTCGCGTGGTGGTGAGCGACATCACCGATCGCAAGGCAGCCGAGAAAACGCAGGCGTCGCTGGAAGCACAGTTGCGTGAATCACAAAAAATGGAGGCCATCGGCACGCTTGCCGGCGGGATCGCACACGACTTCAACAATATCCTCGGCACCATCCTCGGCAACGCTGATCTGGCGCGTCAGGATGCGGGATCGAATTGGCAGGCTTTGGTGAGCCTGGACGAAATTCAGAAAGCCGGGCTGCGCGCCAAGGATCTGGTGCAACAGATTCTCGCCTTCAGCCGCCGCCAGCCCACCGCGCTGAGGGTGATGTCGCTGACGCCGCTGGTCGAAGAATCGGTGCGCCTGCTGCGCGCGGTGTTGCCCGGCGGTGTGCGGTTGGAATACCGTTGTTCGGCCGATACGCCCGCTGTGGCCGCTGATCCAACACAGATAAAACAAATATTGATCAATCTGGGCAACAACGCCGCGCACGCCATGCGTGGACAGCCCGGCAGTATCGATATTTGTGTCGAGGGCGTTTCGCTGGATATGCCATCAGCTCGATTCGATCTCAATCTACGACCCGGACGTTACGCGCGCATTACGTTCACCGACACTGGCCACGGCATGGATGCGGCCACCCAGCGGCGGATATTCGAGCCGTTTTTTACCACCAAGCTACCGGGCGAGGGCACCGGGCTGGGCCTGGCCGTGGTGCACGGCATCATGCAGGCGCACGACGGTGTGATCATCCCGCACAGCGAAGCGGGCAAGGGCAGCCGTTTTGAATTGTATTTTCCGGCTGCGCGCGGGGGGATCGACGCGCTGGGCACCACCGAGATTGCCGGGCCGGCCAGCGAGGGCGACGGCCAGCACATTGTCTATGTCGATGACGACGAGAGTCAGGCGTTTTTATTTAAACGCATGCTGGAACGCTGGGGCTATCGCGTCAGTATCTATCAGGAGCAGCGCGACGCGCTGGACGCATTGCGCAGCGATGGCATGCAAATCGATCTCGTGATCACCGATTTCAATATGCCGGGACTATCCGGACTGGAAGTGGCGCGGGCGATTCGCGAGGCGCGCCCGGATGTGCCGGTCATCATGGTGTCGGGCTACATCACCGCAGCGTTGCGCGCAGAGGCAGCAGCGGCCGGGGTGCGCGCGCTGATGTCCAAACCGCACGACGTAGAAGAGCTTCGCGATCTGTTGCAGCAACTGATCCCACGCACCGCAACCGCTATTGATCGATAAACACCAGAACTGGCGCGCCTCGTGGCAC
>JANNRY010000351.1:0-4235 GCA_031401935.1 Betaproteobacteria bacterium
CGACAATCTGAGTCATCGGGGCGCGACCGGATACGATCCGTTGCTAGGCGATGGTGCCGGCATTCTCATCCAGCTACCCGATGCGCATTTGCGGCGCGTATGTGGCAAACAAGGAATGACCTTACCCGCACTCGGCCAATATGGCGTGGGGATGGTTTTTTTGCCCCGCGAACCGGCTTCGAGAACTGCATGCGAGCAGGAGATTGAGCGTGCAATTCACGCTGAGGGTCAAATTCTTCTCGGTTGGCGCGATGTGCCGACCGATAACAACGGCCTCTCACCGGCCACGATCGCGGTCGAGCCATTGATTCGGCAAGTTTTCGTCGCACGCGGCAGTGCCAGCAGCGGATCAATGACGCAAGATGATCTCGAACGAAAGCTCTACATCATCAGGAAACGTTCGGGTCATGCTATTCAAGCGCTGAAGCTTCGGCACGGCAAAGAATTTTACGTGTCCTCATTTTCGACGCGCACCGTTGTCTATAAAGGCATGTTGCTCGCCGATCAGGTCGGCAAATACTATATTGACCTGCGTGACCCATCGATGACGACCGCGCTGGCGTTGGTGCATCAGCGTTTCTCCACCAACACATTTCCAACCTGGGATTTGGCGCATCCGTTCCGGATGATTGCGCATAACGGGGAAATCAATACCTTGCGCGGCAACGTGAACTGGATTCGTGCCCGACAGCAAGCCATTGCCTCGCCAGTGTTGAAAGAAGACCTGAAAAAAATCTGGCCGCTGATTTATGACGGTCAATCCGATTCCGCCAGCTTCGATAATTGTCTGGAAATGTTGGTGATGGGCGGCTATTCGCTGGCCCACGCGATGATGATGATGATTCCCGAGGCTTGGAGTGGTCACAAGTTGATGGATGAAGATCGCCGCGCGTTTTACGAGTACCACGCCACCCTGATGGAAGCGTGGGATGGACCTGCCGCAATGGCGTTCACCGATGGCCGCCAAATTGGCGCGACGCTGGACCGAAATGGGTTGCGTCCGGCGCGGTTCATCCTCACCGACGATGATCTCGTGGTGCTGGCCTCCGAAGCAGGTGTACTCGATATCCCAGAATCCAAAATCGTCAAAAAGTGGCGTCTGCAACCCGGGAAAATGTTTTTGGTCGATATCGAAAAAGGCAGGATCATCGACGACGACGAGTTGAAGCGCGAACTCGCGACGGCAAAGCCGTATCGCGATTGGGTGAAACAGGCGCGCATTCGCCTTGATGAGCTGCCCGAACCAGCACCGGCTGAAAAATCCTCGGTGCCTTTGCTCGATTTGCAGCAAGCGTTTGGGTACACGCAAGAAGATTTGAAAGTCATCCTCTCGCACATGGCCCTGAACGGCATCGAGGCGACCGGCTCAATGGGCAACGATTCGCCGCTGGCCGTCATGTCGGACAAACCACGCAATTTGTCGCACTATTTTAAGCAACTGTTTGCGCAGGTGACTAATCCGCCGATAGACCCGATTCGCGAAGAATTGGTGATGTCGACAGCCATTACGATTGGCCCTCGGCCCAATCTGCTCGATATTCATCACAGCGATCCCGGCCAGTGGCTTGAAGTGCCGCAACCGGTATTGACGACTGACGATATGGAAAAAATTCGCCATATCGACATGTTTACCGGCAATTATTTCCGCAGCCACGAACTCGATATTACCTATCCCGCCGCGTGGGGCACTGAGGGCATTGAAGCGGCTGTCGCGTCGCTCTGCGCGCACGCTGAAGATGCGCTGCGCCTAGGCTACAACTTGCTTATCATCACTGACCGCAAAGTCGATGCAGCGCATGTGGCGATCCCGGCGCTATTGGCTGTCGGCGCGGTGCATCAGCACCTCGTGAAAAAAGGATTGCGCACCTCTACTGGTCTGGTTGTTGAAACCGGCAGTGCGCGCGAAGTGCATCACTTTGCGTTGCTTGGCGGCTATGGCGCAGCGGCGGTACATCCGTATCTGGCGCTGGAAACCTTGCACAACATGCGGGATTACCTGCCGGACACCGACCCGAAGGAAGCGGAGAAAAAATACATCAAGGCCATCTCCAAAGGATTGTTGAAGGTAATGTCCAAAATGGGCATTTCCACCTATCAAAGCTATTGCGGCGCACAGATTTTTGAAGCGGTCGGGTTATCGCACGAGTTTGTCAGCAAATACTTCACTGGTACCGCATCCAATGTTGAAGGTATCGGCATTTTTGAAATTGCCGAGGAGGCCATGCGCCAGCACCAAAAAGCGTTTGGCGAGGACCCTGTGTTGCGCACGCAGCTCGATGCGGGCGGCGAATATGCTTTCCGTGTTCGCGGTGAAGAACACATGTGGACCCCGGATGCGATTGCAAAGCTTCAGCATTCGACCAAAACGAATTCGTATTCGACATACAAAGAATACGCGCGGCTGATCAACGACCAAACCAAACGCCACATGACCTTGCGTGGCATGTTTGAGCTCAAGTCTGCTGGCGCGCCTGTGCCCATCGAAGAAGTGGAATCAGCAAAAAGTATCGTGACGCGCTTTGCCACTGGGGCAATGTCGCTCGGCTCGATTTCAACCGAAGCACACGCCACGCTGGCCGTGGCCATGAACCGCATTGGCGGCAAATCCAATACCGGCGAAGGCGGCGAAGATCCCAGGCGGTTTATCCCGGTGAAAGTAGCCGGTGAAACCATGAAGAGCAAGCTTGGCGATGCGGTCGAGACCGATATTGCACTCAAAGTTGGGGATTCCCTGCGCTCGCGCATCAAGCAGGTGGCCTCAGCGCGCTTTGGCGTGACGGCTGAGTATTTGAATTCGGCCGATCAAATCCAGATCAAAATGGCGCAAGGTGCCAAGCCGGGTGAAGGCGGCCAATTGCCCGGCCACAAGGTCTCGGAATATATCGGCAAGCTACGTTACGCGACACCAGGCGTGGAATTAATTTCGCCCCCGCCACATCACGATATTTATTCCATCGAAGATCTGGCTCAACTGATTCACGATCTCAAAAACTGCAATTCCGCAGCGTCGATTTCGGTAAAGCTGGTCTCGGAAGTTGGTGTCGGTACAGTGGCCGCGGGGGTCGCCAAAGCCAAAGCCGATCATGTGACGATTGCAGGCCATGACGGCGGCACTGGAGCATCGCCTGTGTCATCGATCAAACACGCCGGCACGCCATGGGAGCTTGGTTTGGCAGAAACCCAGCAGACGCTGGTGCTGAACCGCCTGCGCGGTCGCATTGCGGTACAAGTTGATGGTCAGATGAAAACTGGTCGTGATGTCGTCATCGGCGCGTTGTTGGGCGCTGATGAATTCGGCTTCGCGACGGCTCCATTGGTGGTCGAAGGCTGCATCATGATGCGCAAATGCCATCTCAACACCTGTCCGGTCGGTGTGGCCACACAAGACCCGGTATTGCGCAAAAAATTTACCGGCCAGCCCGAACATGTCGTGAACTTCTTCTTTTTTATCGCCGAAGAAGTACGCGAATTGATGGCGCAGATGGGCGTGCGCAAGTTCGATGAGCTAATCGGGCGCGCGGATTTACTCGAAACCCAAAAAGGTGTCGCGCACTGGAAAGCCAAAGGGTTGGATTTTTCCCGTATTTTTCACATGCCGAACATGCCTGCAGAAGTCGCACGCCATCATTGCGAAACGCAGGATCACGGCTTAAGTGAGGCGCTCGATCACAAACTGATCGCGGAAGCGAAGCCAGCGCTGGAAAACCAGCAGAAGGTCAAGATAGAGACCACCATCCGCAACCGAAACCGCACAGCCGGCGCCATGCTTTCTGGCGAAGTGGCCAAGCGCTATGGCCATGCGGGCCTGCCTGATGACACCATTAACATCAGGCTTGTCGGCACGGCAGGCCAGAGCTTTGCCGCCTTTTTGGCGCGCGGCGTAACGATGGAATTGACCGGGCAAGCCAACGATTACGTTGGCAAAGGCATGAGCGGCGGACGTGTGGTCGTCAAACCGCATGCCGACTTCAAGGGAAATCCGCTGGAAAATATTATCGTTGGCAACACCGTCATGTACGGCGCGACTGCGGGTGAAGCGTATTTCCGCGGCGTTGCCGGCGAGCGTTTCTGTGTTCGCAATTCCGGCGCATCCACTGTAGTCGAAGGCACTGGCGACCACGGCTGCGAATACATGACTGGCGGCACCGTCGTGGTGTTGGGGGCAACTGGCCGCAATTTCGGTGCCGGCATGTCTGGTGGCGTGGCTTATGTGCTGGACGAAGAAGGCTTGTTCA
>JANNRY010000352.1:0-4389 GCA_031401935.1 Betaproteobacteria bacterium
TGCAGTTTTTGACCGCATGCTCCCTTAGCAGGGGAGTGCCTTCGACCACTCGGCCAGGTCTCCGGACTGCTGCTCTAACTAACGCTTTCGCGAAGGGCGAATTGTACGCGTTTCCGCCCTTCCCCGTCAAAAACGAATGGCGTTTTCCGGCTATTTCAGTTCCTTCAACAAGAATGAATATTGCAGCGCGGTGCGATATGCCAATTGCGCGTTGTTCGCGGAACCGGCATGGCCACCCTCGATATTTTCGTAATAGAGCACTTCATGGCCCTGCTCCATCATGCGCGCCATCATCTTGCGCGCGTGGCCGGGGTGAACGCGGTCATCGCGCGTGGAGGTCACGAACATGAATTTCGGATAAGCAACGCCGGCTTTCACGTTTTGATATGGCGAATATTTTGAGATGAATTCCCACTCGGCCGGATCATCCGGGTTCCCGTACTCTGCCACCCACGACGCGCCCGCGAGCAGTTTGTTGTAGCGCTTCATATCCAGTAACGGTACCGTGCACAGCACAGCCCTGAACAGCTCGGGGCGCTGTATAGCGACCGCGCCGACCAGCAAGCCGCCGTTGCTGCCACCGTAAATGGCGAGATGGCGTGGCGCGGTGATTTTCTTGGCGATCAAATCTTCTGCGATTGCAATGAAATCGTCGAACACTTTTTGGCGATTTGCTTTCAAGCCCGCCTGATGCCAACGCGGGCCGAATTCGCCGCCGCCACGGATGTTGGCCACCACATAAACACCGCCGTTGTTGAGCCATGCATTGCCGACCGTTGCCGAATAGCCCGGCAATTGCGATACCTCGAAGCCGCCGTACCCGTACAGCAAGGTTGGGTTCTTGCCATCAAGTTTGGTGTTCTTGTTCATCACCAGAAAATAGGGAACGCGTTCGCCGTCCTTCGAGGCAACTACAATTTGCTCAACCTTATATGGGCTCGCATCAAAAAAAGCGGGCAATGATTTCAGGGCTTCCCGCTTGTCGCTCCCGGCACGCGCCAAAAACAATGTTGATGGCGTCAGGTAATCGGTGAGCGTAAGGAAATAATCATCGGACTGATCCGCGTCGATTGCCGATACGCCTATTGTGCCCAAGCCTGGCAGCGTAATTTCACGACGCGTCCATTTGCCATTTTTGTTTTGTACTTCATATAGACGATTTTTTACGTTGTCGAGTTCGTTGAGTACCAAATAATTTTTTGTCAGCATCCACCCGGCAAGCGATTTGCGTTCGGTGGGTTCGAACAACAATTCAAAATTGCGTTCGCCTGCCATAAAGCGTTCAAAATCTGTCGCAATGAGTGCGCCCTGCGCGTAGGTCTTGCCACCGACAGTCCACGGTGATTTCAGCCGCACCCACAACATGCCGTGTCCGTATGAAGCATTGGCGTCGATTGGCACATCGACTCTGGTAAACGCTGCACCTTCCCGCAGGTAGAGTTCCAAGGCAAAAATCGTGACGTAACGCATCACAAACTGGCGGGTCTTGTAGCCTTTCTGGTCAACCTGAAAAGCCGACACGCTGATGTCGGCATCTTTACCTTCAAAAATCAACTTTGCGGTTTCGATCGGCGTGCCGCGTTTCCATTCTTTGGTGATGCGCGGATAGCCGGATTTGGTGAGCGAGCCTGCGCCAAAATCGGTTTGCACCAGCAGTGTGTCTCGGTCAGCCCACGCCGCGCCGCCCTTGGCTTCTTTCAGTTCAAAACCGCCAACAACGAAGGCTTTGGTGACAACATCAAATTCACGCACCACGTTTGCATCCGCGCCGCCGCGCGAAAGGTTTAGCAGGCAACGGTCGTAATTCGGGTAGAGGCAACTCGATCCCTTCCATACCCAATTCTCTTTCTCGTTTTTCGCGAGTTGATCAAGATCGAGCACCGTTTCCCACTTCGGTTCGGTTTTTTTGTATTCAGCCATCGTGGTGCGGCGCCACACGCCGCGAATATTTTTTTCATCCTGCCAAAAGTTATAAAAAAACGCGCCACGCTTTGCGATGGCGGGAATACGCGCACGCGAATTCACGACCTCAAGTGTCTTGTCGCGAATCGATGCAAACAATGGTTCGGCTTCAAGCAGTTTTTGCGCTTTGGCATTCTGCTCCTTGACCCACGAAATCGCTTTTTCACCATTTACATCTTCAAGCCACAAGTAAGGATCTTCCTGCGCAATCGCAGCGGTATTCATCAATGCAACTCCTAGCGCTGTGCACGCAGCAATTCTTGACTGTCTGTATCCAAACATGGCTAACCCCTGAAAACAACGAAGCCGCACATCGTCTGAAGATGTGCGGCTTCGGGTGAAGGAAATTTAATTTATACGGGCAGTTTATCCAACTCGAACACCTGATGCAATGCGCGCACGGCTAGCTCCATGTATTTTTCGTCGACAACAACCGACGTTTTAATTTCGGATGTTGAAATCATCTGGATGTTGACGTTCTCATTAGCCAGACATTCAAACATTTTTGCCGCCACGCCCGCGTGCGAGCGCATGCCGATGCCCACCAGTGAGACCTTGGCGATTTTATTGTCGCCCGAGACACCTTTCGCATTGACTGCCGGTTTCACTTTTTCATTCAGCAGCGCGAGCGCTTTGTTGTAATCGTTGCGGTGCACTGTAAATGAAAAATCGGTAATGCCATCGAAGGAAGTATTTTGAATAATCACATCGACATCGATATTGGCTTCGGCAATCGGGCCGAGAATCGCGAACGCAATACCTGGACGGTCAGGCACACCGGTGACGGTGAGTTTGGCTTCATCGCGATTAAACGCGATGCCGGAAATGATCGGTTGTTCCATGTTGTCTTCTTCCTCGTACGTGATGAGCGTGCCGGTGTCGTTTGAATCGAAATCGGTAAATGACGACAACACCCGCAGCTTTACTTTATATTTACCGGCGAATTCGACTGAGCGAATTTGCAGCACTTTTGAGCCTTGGCTGGCGAGCTCAAACATTTCTTCAAACGTGATGCTGGTGAGTTTGCGGGCCTCGGGTACCACGCGCGGATCGGTCGTGTAAACCCCATCCACGTCGGTAAAAATCTGGCATTCGTCAGCGCCCAATGCGGCGGCAATCGCCACACCGGTCGTGTCTGAACCGCCGCGACCTAGAGTGGTGATGTTTCCATTGCTGTCAATGCCCTGAAAGCCAGCCACCACCACCACGCAGCCGTCAGCAAGGTCGGCGCGGATGTTGGCGTCTTCAATCGACAGGATGCGCGCTTTCGTGAATGCGCTGTCGGTGAGAATTTTTACCTGCCAGCCGGTGTAGCTTTTCGCCTTCAGGCCCAGCGTTTGCAGCGCTAGTGCGAGCAGCCCAACCGACACTTGCTCACCCGTTGATGCAATGACATCAAGCTCTCGCCCGTGCGGTTCGGGGCTCAGCTCTTTGGCCAAGCCTATCAGCCGATTGGTTTCGCCGGACATCGCTGACGGCACCACGACCAATTGGTGTCCCTGTGAATGGTAATGCGCGATGCGCTTTGCGACTTCGCGAATACGCTCTGGCGAGCCCATCGAAGTGCCGCCATACTTTTGAACAATTAGTGCCATAAATTATTATTTTGAGTATTTGTGCAGTGCAATAACGCATATTTTAGCGGCTTGCTGGACAAAAAACGAGCGCCACATACGCTATAAAAACGTGCGCCATATGCACGGTATGGATCAACACTACGCAACCCTGCGCGTGCAACGCAGGTCAGGCTGTAAAATGCGGCATGTCGTCTATTATCTCCATCACCCGCCGCCTCGAATTTGATGCCGGCCATCGTCTGCCGCATCATCTGGGTCAGTGCCGTAATGTACACGGCCATCGCTATGCTATCGAAATCACACTTTCCGGCGATCTGATTAATGAACAAGGTGCCGCCGACGACGGCATGGTGATGGATTTCGGCGACATCAAATCTGTCGCCAAAGAAAAACTGGTTGATCTCTGGGATCACTCATTTCTAGTCCATCGTGGCGATAGGGTGATGATAGATTTTCTGGCGGCAATTCAGGGCCACAAAACGGTTGTGCTCGATGTCGTGCCGACAGCCGAAAATCTCGCCACGGTCGCGTTCGCGATACTCAAGGATGCTTATCACGACCGCTTCGGGCACACGCTCAGTCTGCGTCGCGTGCGTTTGTATGAGACGCCTAATTGCTGGGCGGATGCGGTGGCCAGCGACTAATAATCGCTGTCAGTACGATGTCTAGCGCTAGCGCGGCGGTTAGGCAGAAAGTGCTCTGAAAGCCTCGCCAAATGGCGTTCTACGTAAGTTTGTTCCAGCTACGCCGCCGCCGCCATCCTGCTGTGTCTGTTGGAGAAGGAACCTTCTTTGTCACAACGGGTCTCCTTTCTGTATTAGAAAATCAAAGCCAACTGGCTGCCGTCCTG
>JANNRY010000353.1:0-2915 GCA_031401935.1 Betaproteobacteria bacterium
CCAGACGGCAACGCCTTCTACCGAGATCGATCAAACACCTGACCGCCCTCAATTGAAAATCAACGGATTCTGTTAACCTTGGGCGAGAAGATGCGCACGGCGAGTGCCAGTGATCGCATCAACCACAACCATATCGGAGGAGTCCCATGGTTTATCAGTTGATACAAAACGTTTTGCGCGTTTCACGTGCCATGCGCATGTTGATGTCGTTGAGCGCGTTGCTCATTTGCGCCGTGCTCGCAGCACCGGCGATGGCGCAGGATTATCCCGCCAAGCCAATCAAGCTCATCATTCCATATCCACCGGGTGGTGCCACCGACGTGATCGGCCGCATCGTCGCGCTGAAAATGTCTGAGGCGTTGGGCCAGCAACTTATCGTCGATAACCGCGCCGGGGCGACCGGCTCAATCGGTGCCGCCGCGGTCGCGACCGCTCCTGCAGACGGCTACACGCTGTTGTTGGGTGCATTGACGAGCCATTCGATCAACGCAGCGCTCCAGCCCAATCTTCCATTTGATCTCGCCAAAGACTTTGTGCCCGTTGGCATTGTCGGTCAAGTGCCGCTGGTATTTGTCGTCAATCCAAAAGTACCGGTGAACACGCTCAAAGAATTGATGGACTACACGAAGAAGAATCCCGGCGTAAGCTATGCGTCGTCGGGCAATGGCTCACCGCAACACATGGCGGGCGAATTATTTAAATCGATGACCAAGCTCGACATGCTGCACGTGCCATACAAAGGCAGCGGCCCGGCGATGAACGATCTGATCGGCGGACAGGTGCAGTCGATGATTGAAACTATGCCCGCAGCACTTGCGCACATCAAGGCCGGCAGTTTGCGGCCACTGGCAGTCGCCCTGCCCGCGCGCTCCGCCAATTTGCCCGATGTGCCAACCGCTGCCGAAGCCGGGTTGCCTGATTTCATCGTGACCTCGATGTTCGGCTTGCTAGCCCCCGCCAAAACGCCGCCTGCCATCATCGCCAAGCTCACCGCCGCGCTGGAGAAAGTGCTGGCCCTCCCCGACACACAGGCACGTATGACCGCGCAAGGTGTGGTGACTGGCTATCTGAATCCGGCCGATAGCGGCAAGCGCATCAAGGCGGAAATCGATAAGTGGACCAAGGTCGCCAAAGACGCCAACATCAAGCTTGAGTAGCGAGATGACTGATGAGTCTGGCAGCAATATCAATAAAGGCTTAAAGAAAGGCCTCACATCTTATGGTGACAGTGGCTTTTCGCTTTTCCTTCGCAAAGCTTTCATCAAGGCGATGGGCTATACCGACGATGCGCTCGACCGGCCGATCATCGGCATCACCAACACTTACAGCGATTTCAATCCCTGCCATGGCAATGTCCCGCAGATTATCGAGGCCGTGAAGCGTGGTGTGATGCAGGAGGGCGGGATGCCGTTCGTTTTTCCGACCATTTCCATCGGTGAATCGTTCGCTCATCCGACCAGCATGTATCTGCGCAACCTGATGGCGCTCGATACCGAGGAAATGATGCGAGCACAGCCCGTTGATGCGGTGGTGCTGATCGGCGGCTGCGATAAAACCATCCCTGCGCAGCTGATGGCTGCGGCCTCGCTCGATATTCCATCGATCATTATTCCCACCGGGCCGATGCTGACCGGCGAACACAAGGGCGAACGCCTAGGTGCGTGTACCGACTGCCGACGTTTCTGGGCAAAATATCGTGCCGGTGAAATTGATCAAGCCGAGATTGACGAGGTAAACGCCAAACTTGCCCCCACGACCGGCACCTGCATGGTGATGGGCACGGCGAGTACCATCGCCTGCATGGTCGAGGCCGCAGGGATGAGCCTGCCCGGTGCTGCGGCAATTCCGGCGGTGTATGCCGAGCGCTTTCGCCACGCTGAAACCACAGGGCGACGCGTGGTCGCACTCGCAAAAACGCCGTTGCTACCGACGCAAATTCTCACGCCAAAATCCGTGACCAATGCGCTCATCGTGTTGCACGCCATCGGCGGCTCGACCAACGCGCTAATTCATTTCACGGCAGTGGCAGCACGGCTCGGCATCAATATTGATCTCGATGCGTTCGATCAACTCGGGCGCAATATTCCGGTACTGGTTGACCTCAAACCGAGCGGCGCGCATTACATGGAACACTTGTATGAAGACGGCGGCTTGATGGCGGTGTTGAAGGAACTCAAGCCGATGCTGCATCTGGATTGCATGACCATCAGCGGTCGCACGCTGGGCGAAGAAATCGATGCTGCAAAAGTGCCTGCGACGCGCAAAGTGATTCGCCTCGCGCAGTCGCCGATATTTCCGGTCGGTGGCCTTGCCGTGTTGAAAGGCAATCTCGCGCCGCGCGGTGCGATCATCAAACATTCATCGGCCACCCCTGCGCTTTTGAAGCACCGTGGCCGCGCCGTCGTATTCACCAGCATCGAGGATCTAGCCGCGCGCATCGACAGCGATGACCTTGATGTCACGGCAGACGACGTGCTGGTATTGCAAAACATCGGCCCCAAAGGCGCGCCAGGCATGCCCGAAGCGGGCTATATCCCGATCCCGAAAAAACTGGCTAAGGCGGGCGTGAAAGACATGGTGAGATTGTCAGACGCGCGCATGAGCGGCACGGCATTCGGCACCATCGTGTTGCACATTGCGCCCGAAGCGGCTGAAGGCGGGCCGTTCGCGGCGGTGCGCAATGGCGACATGATCAGCCTTAATGTTTCGGCGCGAACACTCACGCTCGAAATCAGCGATGCGGAAATGGCAGCGCGCCTCAAGACCTGGACACCGCCGCCAACCGTCGCCAACATGCCCAATCACGGCTACCGCAAGCTATACCAAACCAGCGTCACCCAGGCCGATATTGGCTGCGATTTTGATTTCATGCTACCCGAGATGAATCAGACCGCGCCCGTTCTTGCGACCGGGAC
>JANNRY010000354.1:0-9519 GCA_031401935.1 Betaproteobacteria bacterium
CGAGACAGTCAACGCCAGTGGTAAAGATTGGGCAAATGATACCGGGCGATGAGAAATCGTCAAAAAACCAGAAACGAAAAAATCGGCGGGCGCGGCAGCAACAACTGGCGCGGTGCCCTAAGATAGCCAGAAGGGCTAAGGATGAGAGTGGGCGCGCTTCTCAGGCACAAAATACCCAGAGAAGCACGCCAATGCTAGTGTTTGGCCATTCGAATACGTTGACAAAAATTGACGCAATGCGTCGCAGCGGGCATCCTTGGGGTTCCTCCTTCCAGCGGTCTCTCAATGATTCGTCAAATTCTGTTTGCTCTCTCTGTACTAATTGGATTTGCAGCCGCGACCGCGGCGTCAGCACAGGTTGCAACTACCGGAACCTACTGGCCCGGCCCCGCAGTCAGCGGATCCTGGTACGACCCGTCCCGCGATGGTGAGGGCATCGTGCTCCAGTACCTGCCCAACGGCAAAGCACTCGTCACATGGTTTACCTACCCCGCAAACGGCGAGAGCGGCGACCAAGCCTGGATGATTACGGACTTGGGATCAGTTGAAGGCAGCAAGATCAAATTCCCTGTCGTCTATCAGCCTCAGGGTGGCGTGTTTGGCGATGCGTTCGATCCAAGTCGGATTCGCAACGTTGCGTGGGGAACGATGGAATTGGAATTCCGCGATTGCAATTCCCTGACGATGCGCTATGCCGGACCGGCTGGGTATGGCAGCGGTGAACGCAACATGACGCGCCTCACGGCGCTGGATCAACTCAATTGCGATGGCGGACGCACGCTGACTCTTTCCGGCGCAAGGGCGTTCGCAGGCATGCGGGCAAAGAGTGGCGCGTGGTACGTTCCCGCTCGCTCCGGTGAAGGCTGGATGATCGAAGAACTGGCCGACGGGCGCTCCCTTGTTTACTGGTTCACTTACGACCCTCAAGGTCGACAAGCCTGGACGATTGGTGTTGGTACCCGCAATGGCAATCGTCTCGACATCCCCGACAACATCATCACAGGTGGCACACACTTTGGCAGCGCATTCAACCCCGCTGCTGTACAACGATCACGCTGGGGCAGCCTGTCTTTTTTATTCACCACGTGTAATAGGATCGAGGTCGGTTATGCCTCCGCACTGCCCGGCTACGGCGCCGCCAGCCGAGTCGGCACGTTACTCGCGGCGTTGGCGGGCGCCACCTGTCTCGATGCCGCACCCGCGGCGCTTACCAATGGCACGTGGACCGAAGCGGCTGCGGCCCCGCAACCTGCGCAGTCGGAGCATGCGACGGCAGTGCTGGATGGCAAGCTCTATTTGATGGGTGGGTTCGGCGACTTGCGCGGGTTCAAGCGCTACGACCCAGCCACCAATAGCTGGTCGGTGCTACCAATGATGCCCGGCGCTCGGGACCATCTGGCTGCGTTCGCAATCGACGGTGGCGTTTATTTTTCTGGCGGTGCAGTCAATCCGGGCGGCGACGAAAATACAGCGGCATTTCGTTACGACGTAGCGGCAAATCGCTGGGACGCGAGACCCGAACTTAATATCTTTAACTACGGCAGTCACGCTGCGGTACTAAACGGTCGGGCGTACATCGGTGGTGAGACTGGCGCCCTGCAGGAATATGATCCCGCACAACGTGTGGTGCGCCTTATCACCCGCGCACTGCCCCAGCGCCCGCGCGACCATTCTCAGGTTGTCGCCTTCATGGGCGAGATATGGATGATTGGTGGTCGCAGTCCAGAGACGTTATCAGTAACGATCTATGATCCAGTCACGGAGCGCTGGCGCAACGGGCCGTCAATCAATCGCGGGCGAGGGGGATTCGCTGCCGCCGTGGTCGGTGACCAAATCGTGATCGCCGGGGGCGAGGTACTTAGCGCTCCCGTACGCGTTGAGCCGTCGGTCGAGATTTACACCGCAGGCGCAGATCTCTGGCGGATCGGCCCGAGCCTGCCTGTCCCCGTGCACGGTGTGACGGGCGCGTCGCTTAGCGGTCGGTTTTATGCGGTCGGAGGATCAACGACTGCTGGCACGGCCAACGGAAATACCGGAAGACTTTTTTCGATATTGCTGGGCCCTTAGCTGGTTTTTTGCCATTTGATCGCGCTCAAGAGACCGCTTGCCTGCTTGGAATAAACTTGCGCGACAGAACATAACTAGGTGCATTGCCATGAGCGAAAAGAATCGCCGCGATGTAATAAAAACCGGCGCAGTCGCCGTACTTGGTACGTTGGCTGGGTGCGCCATTCCAGGAGGAGCCAATAGCAAGATGAAAACCTTATTTCCCGTTTCGCAGATTACGATTCCCGTGGTCGGCAGCGATGCACAGTTTCCGGTGCGGCGCATTTATTGCATCGGTCGCAATTACGCCGCACATGCGCGTGAAATGGGGTCGGATCCGACCCGCGAGCCGCCGTTCTTTTTCCAGAAACCCACCGATGCAATCCAGTTTGTGCCAGTGGGCGGCGTGACCGATCACCCCTACCCAACACTCACCAAAAACTACCACTACGAAGTTGAATTGGTTGCCGCACTACATAAGGGTGGGCGCAGCATACCAATGGATAAAGCACTCGATTGCGTCTACGGCTACGCATTGGGACTGGACATGACGCGGCGTGATTTGCAACGCGGCATGGGGGATCAGAAAAAGCCTTGGGAAATTGGCAAGAGTTTTGATCGTTCAGCACCCATCGGGCCGCTGCATCCCGCGAGCCAGATTGGCCACTTTAATGAAGGCGCAATCTGGCTCAACGTGAACGGCATCGTCAAGCAGAACGCGAACTTGAATCAAATGATCTGGAATGTGGCGGAACAAATCAGCCAACTTTCCGAAGCCTTTGAATTAATGGCCGGCGACATCATTTACTCTGGCACGCCGGAAAATGTCGGCCCGGTGGTGAGGGGTGATGTGATCGAATGCCACATCGATAAATTGCCGAATCTGACCTTGAAGATCGTTTGATCCGCGCCAATAATGCGCAGCGGTATCAAAACAACGTGATCATTGCCGCATCGGTCGACAGCAAACAGCGAATCGCCAGATACAGCAACAACCCTGCCGGCCCAAACATCAATGTCAGGAAAAGTGCCGGCAGTAGCCACCAATGCGTGATGCCAAGACGCGCTGCATCGGTGACGATGTACAGGCCCACCATCAGATCGAAGGCTAGAAAATGAATCCATCCAGCCAACACCGCGCGAGGCGACTTGAATAAGCTAACCACGCCTGAAAGCGATGTGAATCCACCTCTCGGCTTGGTGCCGGGCTCGTCAAGACGCTTTGCCAAAAACAAGAAATAAATATACATAGCGCATAGCAGCACGAGCACCAGCGAAAACACGAAGCTGCGTCCAGCTTGCGGCCAGAGCGGATAGCCGAACAATGCCAGCCAACCGAGGATCGCGATTGCCGTGGCAACCTTGAAGGCGGTAGAGAGAGCTTTATTCATGGTTTTATATGCCGATGCTGTCGTCTATTTTGGCTCAGCGTAGAGCGGCTTGCCTTTGTCGACGATATGCGCAGTAAAGAGCTTTAACGGTTTGTCGCCAATCACTTTGAATCCGCCGTGCACGACATCACGAAGATTCATCAACACCGCACCAGTTTCCAACATGCTGGCTTCCTTGCCCGCTAATTGAATCATCGCGCCTTGAATCACATACGCTGTTTCAATACCGTGATGAAAATGCGACGCCATTGTCTCGCCGGGTTTGTATTCAACAATGGAGCCGACCACTTCCATGCCAGGCGCACCCGATAAATCTGCCCGTTTCATTTCTTTACGATTAGTCGAATCCTGGGCAATTGCTGAAACGCATATTGCTGCCGAAAAGAAAAATATGGCACCAACGTGTGTCAGTCGAATTGTTTGCATGATGTTCCTCCGATTAGTGGGGTGGTGCAGGTAGCGCAACGTGTGTTGAGCAAGCTACGCTCGAACTTTTCAAAAATCATTGATCGCGCGGATTAATGCCGGTCCATTGGTCTGCAAACAAAAGCAGTTGCTCAGCGGGCATTGGTTTGGCGATGAAAAAACCCTGGGCCTCGTTGGCTCCCGCACCGACAAGAAACTGCCAGTCGTCCTGTGATTCGACGCCTTCTGCGACGACCCTGAGATTGAGACGATGCGCCAGATCAATGCACGACCGCACCACCGCAGCCAAGCGAGGTGCCTGTGATGCACCATGCACAAACGAACGGTCTATCTTGAGCTCTGTGAATGGGATAGTCGATAGCTGCTCCAAACTCGAAAAGCCGGTGCCAAAATCATCAATTGCCAAGCCAAAACCGTTCAAACGTAGACGTGCCATGGTCTCCAGCGTACGACCCACATCGGTCATTGCGGCCGTTTCGAGCACCTCAAAGGTAAAGTCCCGCGGCTCAAGGCCGAGCGGGTCCAGAAGCGCCTTAAAATCCTCACAAAAGTAATGATTGTCGAGTGCGGAAAGCGAAAGATTGACGCTCATGGTGAATGTCCAGCCCTGTTTTCGCCAATCAACGGCATGTTTGACTGCGGCCGTCAGGATTGCCTGCGTGAGTTGTGCCATTTTCCTTTCGGATTCGATAAGCGGCAAGAACGTAGCCGGGCAGAGTTCGCCATATACCGGATGAATCCATCTGGCAAGTGCCTCGACCCCGGCAAGTACGCCGGTAACCAAATCCACTTTGGGCTGGAAGTACGGCACGAACTCACCGTTCGCAAGTCCTCGCTCAATATCGACTAACGTCAACTCTACGTCTTGCACATCCGGTGTGGTGATCGGGGCATCGCGATAAAGATGCAACAAGCGTTCCAGCGACACCGGCTTGACCGGCTTTGACAGTGATCCAAGTACAGTCAGTCCAAAGGCTTTGACCATCAGTTCCACGCTTCTGAGGATGGCGGGGTCTGATCCGCTGGAGATGATCACGGCAGGATTGTAGCCAGTTTCACCAATGCGTCGTAGCAGCGCCATTCCATCCACACCCGGCATTTGCAGGTCACAGATAACAAGGCCGACACGGGCCGCGTTGATGCGCAGACAGGCGAGCGCTTCGTCGCCGCCTGATGCTGTGAAGACCAACGTTTCTCCAGAGCGGATCAAAATACGCGACAGCCATTCGCGTTGCGTATCGTCATCATCGATCACGAGCACGCCGCGCGTTAACAGGGCTTCTGTGGATTCCTCGTCGGGTCGCTTACTGGACTGCATTGTGAGTAGGCAATCGCCCCTGTCATCGGCAGGAGTCAATATACCGGAACGACACCAGCAATTTGCGCGATCCGCGTTATTCGCCCTGTGCAGCGTATGAAGAGTGGTCGCTGCATATTCGCTGGCTGGCCGCCAGTTATCGGGCCACTCGGACTTCTACCGCTGCCAGTTTCCAGCCCGGTCCCTGTTGACGGACGCGACCAAGACGCAGGTGAAACACACCGCCAGCAACCATCGCACTCAACGTTGGCGAGGCCTTGTAGATCGCATCGCTAACGATGATCGAATCAGCGAACCCATGCTCAGCCTTGCCGGGCACAAATATCCCCTTTGCTGATTGTCTGGCCAGCCGATCATTGACCATTTCCAGAGTCGCGCGCAGGGGTACTTTCGAGAGCACTTTGATACCGACCGTCGTCACGCGTTTGTGATGCGCACTGGTTTTTCGGGCGACGATGCCGAGCACGCAGGGTTTGCCATCCTCGATCTGCACTGCAATTAACTCGTCGACTTCAACAAATCCGGCATCCTCGGTGCTCATTTCCAAACCCAGCCCCGATTCGCTGATATCCAGCAGATGAACCGGCTGCAGCCCAACACGCGGTGCAACAAAACCCCCAGTCTCATTCAGCGCCGAGCGGCGTGAGGCTGACGCCGATAATGCGTCTCCTGGTGCATTTACTGTCCCGGTTTGTGTGACGTTATTCGGGCCCAGCGTGGATTGGCGCTGCAACGCGCGTGAATAAATATCGTTGAATCCAAAGAAGACGCTGACTTCTGAATTGCGCCCGATCGTGAAACGCTTACTCTTCTGCGCACCTGCACTTTCGATGATCGCAAACTCCCTTTCCAGAAACTCGATCACCGCCACGTGCTCTTCCATCCGCAGTACCAGTCCGATGCCCCAACCTGGGAAAATGACGCCGCGATGAAAATCCTTTACCGCACGCTCCAGTTGCCTCTGCAGCGGTCTGAGCCCAAGAAAAAAATCTGCGCGCTCGCCGGGCACAAAACGTGTCAGGCCAAGATTGGCATTGCGCGTGTCCACAGCCAAAGATGGCCCTGCTTTTATCGGCTCACGGCTAAGCCACAACGCGCCCATCCATTCAAGCAGCCAGCTATCGAGGATTTCCAATCGTCTCGGTGGCAAATTGCCGCTCGCAAAACGCTCCAATAGCAAGGCACGAACGTACAGTGCTTCTACGGTCGTTTCAATGCTGCGTCTATCGACCATCAGGTCGAGAATGCAAGCATCAACCCCGGCTTTGATGGCCGTAACAAACAATTTATGCAGCCTTCCGCGCATAGCAAGGTCTGTTCTAAGCCCGGCGATCTTTCCCCACTTACTCGCATGCCCTGTCAGCATAATCGCAAGCGCCCAGACTGGTGCCATGCGAGCCGTATCAGGGCTATTTAGCGCGAGCTGGTAGGGCACGACTTCGCGGGCAATGCGTGCGAGGTGATCGTAACGCGCCGCAATCCACTCACATACAGCCTGATCGCCGCTGGTTTGCGCCAGCCCGCCCTGAAGAAACTTCTCGCGATCAGCTCTGGAAAATTCCTCAAGCTCGCGCAACGCGCGGGAAATCGCCTGCATGGATTCGACGACGTTACTCTTGTCCATGCCTTGCTCAAGCGCCGAGTGTTTGTCGGCCATGCCCGAGTGATAGCGGGTAACTTGAAGTCCGGCTTGGTTGCCCCCGGTGGAAGTGGTGGTTGCCATATCAATATCGACGGGTAATGAATCGTTGCATTAGCGCGCCTGATGAAACGCCATGGCATCAACCAGCGCCGCGTGGAGCTTGCCTTGCCGGAGCTCATCGCGCAGCTCTGACTCGGGCGTGCTCCAATCGGGTAGTATCACGGGGTTCACAGCATGCAAATAGCGGGGATCACTGGGTAGCAACTTGTTACCCATGGCATCAATGACCTGCAGCGTGTCGGCGTCGGGGAAACGTTGCCTGAACATATCGCTTAATTCGCTAAACGTGGCCGGATCACTGCCTAGATACGCGAGCTCGATCAGAAACAACCATATCGGTTTTTGTGAGCGGGATTCTTCGAGGGCCAGTTGCAGCAATTCTGTAGCAAGATTCGGCTGCTCATCATCGAGGAGTTGTCGTGCCCATCGCATCACGTTCGATGTATTCTTGAGCGCATGTGCGGGCTCGGGAAACTGAAGAAAGCGTGCCGCAATATAGCGCTCCCTCAATCGCCGCGTCGCTGCATCGGCAGGAAGCTGCGATTCATCAAGAATCGCCTGAATGGAGCCGCTGGACACAGGTGAATTCAACTGCACGCTTCCCGCTTGTGGTTTTAAAACGTCTGTGCCGATTGGCCCTGCCTGGCACAAACACATCGGTACCGACCTGCGCACCGTTGCTTGATTATGACAAGATTTTAAATGACATTCAGATCGGCTACAAACGGACTGGTCGCTGGCAGCGACGAACCAAAAGCTGACTTACAATCGGGATGAGATTGGCCTTAGCTAAAAAACAACGAAACAGGGGATACCACTGATGATCGCTGAAGATATTGATGACAAATTTTACAACCGTGCGGACGCGTTTATCGATTTGGCCAACGGACATTGCGTCACCGTCGAGCGCGCCAAGGTCAGCGCGTCGCTGATGTACTCGGCGGCGCGATTCAATTCGTGGGTCAGCGCGACCGGCTGTCAATCAGGCGAACAGATGCGCGATGAAAAATCCGCACGCATCGAGAATTTCATCGCGCAATATCGGGCAATGCTTGAAGAGAACATGGATAACTACATCAAGAACTTCGATAACTACATGAAGCCCGGTTAATGGGCGATTTCCATGCACAGTTGAAGCAACGTTCTCCTATTCCTCATCCCGTATCTGCACTGAAAAATCACTGATGCAAGCTCAACCCTCCGCCTCAGCGGGCACACTCCTCGATTTGCTTGATCTTGCGTTTGACAACAGTTTTGTCCGCGAGCTGCCTGCCGATCCAGTGCAAAACAACATCCCGCGTGCTGTGCGCAATGCCAGCTATAGCCTTGTCGCGCCGTCGCCCGTAAAAGCGCCGCAAATACTGGCTTGGTCTGATGATGTGGCAGCGTTGCTCGGACTTGCTGCGCCAGTCTCCTTATCCGGCCCGGTCGCTGAAGTGCTCGGTGGCTCGCGGGTGCTGGCCGACATGAAACCGTACGCCGCACGCTATGGCGGACACCAGTTTGGCCACTGGGCGGGGCAGCTCGGTGATGGCCGCGCGATTACGTTATCGGAGGTGATGTGCCCGGATGGATTGCGCCGAGAGCTACAGCTAAAAGGCGCGGGCCGTACGCCTTATTCACGCACGGCGGATGGCCGCGCGGTATTGCGTTCATCGGTGCGCGAATTCATGTGCAGTGAGGCGATGCATTATCTGGGTGTGCCGACAACACGTGCGCTAAGCCTCGTCGGCACCGGTGAATCTGTATTGCGTGACATGTTCTACGATGGCAACGCCAGGAACGAGCCCGGCGCGATCGTGTGCCGCGTCGCACCGACGTTTATACGATTTGGCAATTTTGAGATTCTCGCCGCGCAAAAAGAAATTCAACTACTCAAACAACTCGCTGACTACGTCATCCGCACCCATTTCCAGTCACTCGCCGCGATCGCAGCGCCGGATGTCTATGCGCTGTGGTTTGAGGAAATATGTCGACGAACAGCTGTGATGATCGCGCACTGGATGCGGGTGGGCTTTGTGCACGGCGTGATGAACACCGACAACATGTCGATTCTGGGGCTGACAATCGACTACGGCCCATACGGCTGGCTGGAAGGTTTTGATCCTGATTGGACGCCGAACACGACCGATGCTGGTGGGCGGCGCTACGCATATGGTAACCAACCACAGATCGCATACTGGAATTTGTCGCGCCTTGCGAGTGCGTTGCATCCGTTGATCAACGATGAGGCAGCGCTACAACGTGGACTCGATATTTTTGCCCAGACGTTTGATCAAACCGCGCGCCAGATGTTGGCAGACAAACTCGGCTGGAACGCAATTGCGCTGCCGGGTGATGAAGCGCTGCTAGGCGATTTGCTGGTCCTGCTGCAGCAGGCTGAAACGGACATGACCATCTTTTTTCGCGGCTTGGCCGATGTGCCATTGAGCTCCACCGCAGATGATGCAACGTTAATTGCGCCGATTTCGGCTGCGTTCTATAGCGAGGATGCCACCACTGGCCCAATGCGTGAAAGCCTTGTCGCCTGGCTGCGGCAGTATCAGCATCGATTGCGGCAGGACGGCACGCCGATTGAGCAACGCCGGACGAAAATGAATTTGGTCAATCCGAAATACGTGCTGCGCAATTATTTG
>JANNRY010000355.1:0-6205 GCA_031401935.1 Betaproteobacteria bacterium
GTCGGAGGCGTTGCAGATTGCTTACAACGCGCCGACAGAAATCTGCTCACGACGAAATCCCTGTCAGGAAATTGAATCTAGTTCGACCCAAATGCTTCCGCAGCGATCAACGCAGCGAAAATTTATCAATTTCATCCAAAAGGATTCGATATGCTCAAGTTTCTCAGGATCACTCGCGCTGCGCTTGTTGTGGGCGCAGCCATTTTTACTTTTGCCAGCGGCGCCTTCGCGGCCGACAGCGGCGTCGTCAAAGCGAAAAGCAGTTACCCGCTCGCTGAGACGGTGGAGCGCTTGAAAAAAGATGTTGCCGCCAAGGGCATTAAATTTTTTCAGGAAATTGATCAATCCAAGCTCGCTGCCGACGCGAAAATCAAGATCAATCCTTCGACTTTATTGGTATTTGGCAATCCGCCACTCGGTACCTTATTCATAAAGTCCAATCCAGTCGCGGGGCTCGACTGGCCAGTGCGCTTGCTGGTTTATCAGGATGACAGCGGCAGCGTATGGACGGCATACACTGATTTTGCGTACATCGCACGCCGTCACGATATTTCCGGCGCTGATCTAAAATCGTTTGAAACTGCTTCCGGCGTCATCGCGTCGATCACGTCAAGTGTCACGAAGTAGCCGCAGTGATTGCCAATAAACCCGCAACGAGGTCAACGTGAAAAAGACAGTCGAACGCAAATCGGCCACAAATGCGCGCGGTATGGCGTTACCGGGGCAAGTGGTACTGGTGTTGCAAGGTGGTGGCGCACTAGGCGCGTTTCAGGTTGGCGCGTACCAGGCGCTGCATGAAGCCCATATCGAACCCGAATGGGTGATCGGTACGTCAATTGGCGCGATCAATGGTGCAATCATCGCCGGCAATCCGCCTGAGCATCGCCTTGCACGCCTGCATGCTTTCTGGGAGGGCGTGCAGCAGCGTGGCGGAAGCGGTATACCCGCGTTTATGGCTTCGTTTGGTCAAACACTTGCCAACCTGACGACCATCACCCAAGGCGTTCCCACATTTTTTGCACCCCGAAAACAATCGTTGCAGGGCCCCAATGCGCGGGTTGGCATTGAAGAGGCGTCGTACTACTCGACGGAGCCACTGCGCGCCACACTCACGGCCCTTGTGGATCTCGATTACCTCAATTCGTGCCATACACGATTAACCATTGGTGCCGTAAACGCCCGTACCGGCGAGATGCGCTATTTCGATAGTCGCGAAGAACCCATCACGATTTCGCACATCATGGCGTCCGGCGCATTGCCGCCAGCATTTCCGGCGATCCGTATCGACGGCGAGCCATACTGGGACGGCGGCATCTTTTCCAATACCCCCGTAGAAGCGGTGCTCGACGATAAGCCGCGCCGTAACGCGGTGATCTTCACGACCAACCTGTGGAATCCCGACGGCCCTGAGCCGGAAACGCTTTGGGAAGTGATGAGTCGCGAGAAGGATATCCAATTTGCCAGCCGCACCAAAAGTCACATCACGCGGCAACAACAAATTCATCACCTGCGCCACATTATTCGTGAACTCGCGCAGCATGTGCCGGAGAAGGTCGCGAAATTGGCTGCGGTTCGTGAACTCGCGTCGTGGGGCTGCGGCACGCTCATGCACGTGGTGCCGCTGGTGGCACCCGCGCGCGATGGTGAAGATCAACTCAAGGACATCGATTTCACACCAGACGGCATCAGCACGCGCATGCAATCCGGACTTGCCGAAGGCCAACGCGTGATTGCTGCCAAGCCGTGGGCGGCGGCGGTGGATCCCATGGAAGGGATCATTGTTCACGGCGAGTTATGAAACACAAGCGCTGGCGGACTTCGCAGACATAAAAGGCGCGAAGAACCGCGCCAATGCTAGTATTTCCTCGCTTATGGCGGCGGTGACCACACCGTATCACCATCCAGCGGAAATATTGGTCGCAGCACATTGCGATACGGCACGCGTGAAAGAATCGGCGTCGTCAATCCCGGCACATCGACTTCAATGATGTGGTCATCTGAAAACAGCAAATCAAACGCGGCCCGAAAATGGCCGCGCGATTTTACGATCACGGATCGCGCTTTCGCGATATCGATGCCGAACACCTCGAACATCGCCGTATCTTTGCACTGCTGCCGCACGCTCACCACCACCACACGAATCCCTGCGATCCGCAACAACGCCATCGGCCCGAGCATGATACTGTGGCCCGCCGAAATGCCGCGCGAGCCGACAAGGTTGCCATCGAACAGCGCTTCCACCGTCGCATCCGCATCAAACTTGCCGGACAGCGCATGGGTTTCATCACGGTTGAATTCGGCGTGGAAACTAGCCCCTACGCCCAGGCGATGCGCCTCTTCCGCAAGTGCAGGATCAAAAACAATGCCGAGCAACGCACCTTCCACGCCAGCCTCATAAAACGATTTCAGTATCCACACCGTGTTGCCGCGCCCGCCGCCGCCCGGATTGTCGGCTACATCCGCAAACAGCAATGCGGGTTTCGTCGCATCACGACCGCATGCCAATGCCATGCGCGTCGCGTCTTCGATGCTGGTCAGCTTCGGTATATAGCGGTGTCGGTCATCCCATGTGCGCGTGGCAATATCGATACTGAGTAGCTTTGCCAGTGCCGCATCGTCTCTGGTTGTCACGGTCACCGACATGCCATTCTTGATCGTGTCACCTAACGAAAACCCACTCACCACCGAGACATTCATCACCCGCGCATCAACCTTCGATTGGCCGTAGGCAATGATGTCGGCGTATGGGCCGGACTTGGTGTTTTGCGTCACAGAAGGCGGAATGAACGGCAACTTCACAAACGCCGCCGTCGCGCGCTCGCCACTCAGCAGCTCGCGCATATGCGCCGCAGATTCGCTGCCGCGCTCTGCCATGTCAATATGCGGATTGGTGCGATACGCCACCAGGACGTCAGCGCTATCCACCATCTTCCGTGACACGTTCGCGTGCAAATCCAGCGTCGCAACGACAGGAATATCCGGACCAACGATATTGCGCATCGCGGCAAGAAGCGCACCATCTGGATCAGTTTCCACCGTGCCGATGGCCGCACCATGCAGCGACAAAAATACGCCATCCACCGGCATCACCGCTTTCAGGCGGTCACCCATCTCGCGTACCACTTCATCGAAGAACGTTTGATCAATCGGCCCGCTCGCACCGACCAACGTGCCCATCAGCGGTAGCGGTGTCCATGTTGTCTCAGCGTCCATGTCGGCGATAAATCCGCTGAGGCATTTCGCCGTGCGAGGGTGTTCGGATTGCCAGTCAAGCATCATGGCAACGCCGAATTCCAGATAGTTCTGCTCAAACTCTTCGCGGGTTGCGACCGGCGAATGGGCATTTGATTCGAGCATGAAACAACCGAGCGCAATGCGAGGGGATTTGGATGTTGTCATGTCGCCATGATAGCGATTGTGCATTGACCCTGCACCCAAGCCGCGCGGATAATCGATCAAACCATTCGACGAAAGATAGCCATGCTGCTGCGCCGCTTTGTCATTTTTGCGTTGTCACTCTGTACCTTATCAATCTGCACCCTGTCGGCGAGCGCACAAAACCTCACCCTCGGCACCAAGCTCGAACTCAATACACTTGATCCGCATTTCTTCGCGGCCTTCCCCACCGGCTCCTCGCACGAAATGATCTATGAAAAACTCGCTGTGCTCGATGAAAAGCTGGTGCCAAAACCCCAGCTCGCCGCATCCTGGAAAAACCTCGACAACCTCACCTGGGAAATCAAACTGCGCAAGGGCGTGGTGTTCCATAACGGCGCACCCTTCACCGCCGACGATGTGATTTTCACGTGGGAGCGGGTACCCAATGTGCCCAACTCCCCCAATTCTTTTTCGCAGTTCACACGCAACGTCGAGAAGATCATCAAGATCGATGACCACACGATCCAGATGAAAACCACGACACCCACACCGATGCTTCCAAACGACTTGGCCAACGTTTATATCGTCTCCGCTACTGCCGCGAAAGGCATGACCACGCAGGATTACAACTCCGGCAAAGCGGCTATCGGCACCGGGCAATACAAGCTGGTTGAATGGAAGAACGGCGAGCAGCTCGTCGTCGAGCGCTTTGAAAAATACTGGGGACCAAAGCCGACCTGGGCCAAAGTCACCGAGAGGGTAATCGCAAAGGATCCTACTCGACTGGCCGCGCTGCTCTCCGGCCAGGTCGATGCCATCGACGCCGTGCCAAGTGCGGATTTGGCACGCATCAAAGGCGACGGCAAGTTCGCCCTCTTTCGCGGTCCCGCCGCGCTGGTGCATTACATCGCGCTCGATTCTGCCCGCGATGTGTCGCCATTCGTTACCGCCAAAGACGGCAAACCGCTCGACAAAAATCCGCTCAAGGACATGCGTGTCAGAAAAGCGTTGTCACTGGCCGTCAATCGCGCCCTGATTGTCCAGCGCATCATGGACGGTAGTGGCATCCCTGCATCGCAATTGCTTGCAGAGCAGTTTCCCGGTTCGCTCAAGGGATTGAAGGCAGACCCATTTGACTTGATGAAAGCACAAGCTTTACTCACGGAAGCCGGCTGGCCCGATGGCTTTCGTATCGTCTTGCACGCCACCAATGACCGCTATCCCAACGACGCTTCCGTGGCGCAGGCAGTCGCGCAAATGTGGACGCGATTGGGTTTGAAAGCAGAAGTCGAAACGTTGCCCGGCAGCCTGTTTTTTTCGCGTGCCTCCAAGCAGGATTTCAGCGCGTTCGCCGCGCAATACGGTGCCGAGGAAGCCGCCAACAGTCTGCGTGCGCTGGTCGCCACGACCACACTCGCCAAAGGTTTTGGCACCGCCAACCGTACGCGCTATTCCAACACTGTCGTTGACCAGTTGCTGGGCGATGCCCTGCAAACGATGGACGATGAGCGCCGCGACGAATTGCTCGGGCGCGCGATTCGTTTCGCGATGAACGATCAACCACTGATTCCGGTGTTCTATCCGATATTTGATTTTGCGGCGAAGAAGGGGCTGGTCGTGACGCCGCGTGCGCAGCGGCGGTTTAATGCGTTGATGATCAAACCCTCCGCAAAATAGGCGAAGAACATTGACGGCCTTTGCACCCGCGTCGCGTGACGGCGGCACAATGTATGAACGCATAATGGGCGCGAGCTTCAGCCGTCTGGCACCCGAAGTACAACAGTTTCATCGCCTCGTCGGCAAACACACCCTGCATGGCCGGGTTGAAGTACACGCGCCGAAATCACTTCTGACGAAACTATTGGCACTCCTTCTCGGCACGCCACATTCCGCAAGTGAAGGTGCGATTAAATTTGAACTTGACGCGCAACCCTTGGCGGAAACTTGGACGCGTCATTTTCCAATGAAGACCATGACCTCGCGTTTGCAATTGATCGACGGTCAGATCGTCGAAAAGCGCGGCGCGGCGCGGTTGCTATTTGAGCTTTCCGAGAAACAGGGGCAACTGCGCATGCATCTGCGCCGCTTGCATTTTCTCGGTTTTCCGTGTCCAGACCGGCTCATGCCGCGTGTGGTCGCAGAGGAAACGGGCCGCGATGGCTGCCTGCATTTTCTTGTGCGGGCGGAAATATCTGGCGTTGGATTGGTGGCGAGCTATCAGGGATATTTGGCGATATCGGAAAGCGGAAACCGATAATCGTCGTGTTCGATGCGCGATGTCTTATTCCGCCGCGAAACGTTTCAGCAAGTTTTTTGACTGAAATGCTGTGATAGTCGCTGCTGTCGCAGCACTGCCAAAAGGTTAAGATACTCTCTCCCAATCACCCAACATAAAACCCGCGCTGGCCCATTTTCCATTACAGAAATGGGCGTCAAAACAATCCATGTTTGCCTACACCATCCGTCGCCTGACCCAATCCGGCTTTGTCCTGCTGGTGATGGCGATGCTCGTGTTCCTGGGTGTCTACGCGATTGGTAACCCGATCGAGTTGCTGGTCAATCCACAGGCCGATGAAGTTGAGCGCATGCGCGCGACCGTTGCCTTGGGGCTGGACAAACCGCTGCACGAACAATTCGGCGCGTTCCTGAAGGGTGCATTGTCAGGCGACCTTGGCCGCTCTTTCGTGTTCGGTGTGCCCGCGCTGGAGCTGATCCTCTCCAAAATGCCGGCAACCATCGAGCTCGCCGTGGTGGCCACGATGATGGCGGTATTGCTCGGCATTCCGCTCGGTCTGGTCGCGGGGCTGAAGCCGGACAGTTTTATCGG